>NZ_JBITIE010000013.1:0-254865 GCF_044458665.1 Streptomyces sp. NPDC050422 | reverse complement strand
CACCCCCCAGGTCATCGACTTCGACAGGGGGCACACAGCCATACCGGGCCCGGGGGCCAGGCGCCCCATTGCGGGGCCACAGAAAAGGTAACGGGCAGGCGGACATGCTGATGAGAGGGTTCGGCCACTGCCCAGTCCAGCGCAATGCCGGACAGCTCGCGGGCGGCAGGTCTGCATAACGTGGATGCGCGCGGTGCGCCGTGCGGCGCTTTGTTGTATCCCCGACGCAGTCGGGAGGAACTTGGAGGGGTGTTCTTGGGTCGCCTGGCTCACCTGGACGCGAAAGTGCGAGGGGACAACAGCATGCCAGGAAAGCGGTGGCCGCCTGGAGGCGTCCAAGGCTGTGCGCCCCAGACCCGTTCGATACGGCCAAAGCTGGATTGCTTGAAGCCCATTCTCCAGCGGCGTCTACCACCGCCGTCGGAATGACGCCTGTCACCGACACCTCGTCCTGCCCGCCATTGACGCGCGTTGGCAAGGCAACCTTTGGGACGAGGAACGCCACTCAACGAGGGTGGTCAAGGAGATGAGTGGGCGGCCTACGTCGAGCTCGATACGTACAGCGAAGACGTACCACGGGATCGCCTACGGGACGCGAGTCCTACGGCGACGGAGTGTGCTCGTAGTAGTCGCAGGAGTAGCGACCTGCCAAGGGGGACGGGAAGTCCGTCCACAGGGCAAAGGAGCACAGGAGCACAGGACATTGCGGCCGGGAGGTGGCGGACCCTTGGCAGCGCACAGCCGGACCTGAAGCCCACGAGCTACCAGATCGCGCTGACCCCGGCACCGACGTAGCCCTTTACCTCGACAAACTGAACACCACACTGCGACCCCTCGGCGCCACCGCCGAGCACAGCCGTCCTGGTAACGGCAGCGACCAGACCGTAGCTGGAGCTCCACCAGCCCAGGACAACCTCGAACATGCAGGAAACGTCACGCGCCTTCCGGCTCCGCGACGATCAACAAAACGGCGACCGGACTCGCGCAGCAGCTCGGAGGCGGTGAGTTTTCCGGAAGCCGAGCGCAGGGGTGTGCCGGTCAGGAGGCGATCGGCCGCGGTCCGAAGCGCGGCGCGTTCGGCTTCCAGATCCCGGGGGCGTCGTCTGGTCATGCGATCCTCTCCCCGGCGTCAGGGACGCCTTGTATTTGGTGGAGGTCGATGATCCCCGACAGCTGAGCGGCCTGTGCCGCCGCGCGGTCGCGCCGGGGCCTGGGTGCCAGTGGGTCGACAGCGTCGGCCCGATGCCGCTCGCGTCGGCGCTGCACGTCTTCGATGTCGCGATCGGTGTAAGCGAGGTTGACGCACGAGGATCGGCACTCCGCCGCTCAGGAGGCTGCCAGTCCCGGGGTGGCTGGGCTGCTCGTTGACCGCCTCGCCCGCGCCCGCATGACCGGCACACCGAGCAGCGCATACCGTCGTGCGTCCCCTGCGGTCGGCCGTGCGGACACCCGCCTCGTCGTGATCCGCGGCAATTCGGCATCCGGCAAGTCAAGCGTGGCCCAGGGCCTGCGAGATCACTACGGCCGCGGTATCGCGATCGTGGGCCAGGACGTGATCCGCAGGAACGTGCTCAGGGAACACGACACCGCGCGCGGCGCCAACATCGCGCTGCTCGGCAGGATCGCACGCGAAGCCCTGGACGCCGGCTTTCACGTAGTGCTCGATGGGATCCTGTACGCCGACCGCTACAGCCACATGATCACGTCTCTGGTACGGGACCACCGCGGCGTATCCAGCTGTTACTACCTGGACGTACCGCTGGAGAAGACGTTGGTCCGGCACGCGTCGAAGGCGGATGCCGCGTACCTGGAGCAAGTCACCGACAGCCACCTCGCCTCCTGGTACCGCGCGCTGGATCTGCTGGCCGGTGGCCTGGAGACCGTGATCCCGGCCGACAGCACACTGCGCGACACCGTCGCGCGCATCCTGCACGAAACCGATCTGGGCTCTGCTTCTCCATTCCCGTCAGCGCAGTGCGAATCGTCTCGGGGAGACTTGATGAACCCTCTGGTGTTGATGTCCGATCCGCGGGTCGCCGCGATCCCGGTACGCGAGTGCGGGGAGCCGCTCGTCGATGTGCGTGACCACGGCTTCCGTGTCGATCCCAGCAGGCATGATCCGCTGGGCGCTTTCACCCACGTCCGCGAGGGCGTCCTGGCCCGGCTGCAGGACGCCCGCTCGCTCCTGCCCGCCGGCACCGACCTGCTGTTCATCGAGGGCTACCGGCCGCTGGCCCTCCAGCAGCGCTACTTCATCGCGTACCGGAACGAGCTGGCAGCCGCTCATCCCGACTCGGCGGCGGAGCGACTGCACCAGGCCGCTAGCCGGTACGTGTCACCGCCGGAGATCGCGCCCCACTCCGCGGGCGCGGCCGTGGACGTAACCCTCGTCGACCAGGACGGCCACGAACTCGACCTCGGCACCTGCGTCAACGCTACCCCCGAGGAGAGCGACGGGGCCTGTTTCACGCACGCCCCGACCCTCAGCGACCACGCGCGCCACCACCGCACGCTGCTGCTCAACGCCATGCAGGGCGCGGGTTTCACCAACTACGCGACGGAGTTTTGGCACTTCTCGGTAGCGGACCGGTACGACGCGCTGATGCGACAGGAGCCGCACGCACGGTACGGACCGATCGAACTGCCCTAGCCCGCCAAAGCCTCGTCCCCTTCCTCACCACACACGGCGATCCGGCGACACAAGGAGCGCGGCTCCCCCTGGCCCGGTGGCGATCCCAAGACCACAACCCACGGATCGAGTGGAGACACATATGCCTGACAACACCCAACAGGCGAACCCGGCTGTCCCGAGTGCGGCGGCCGGAAACGAACCACGCGAGCACCACATCCACCTGCTCGGGCGGTACTACCGCCAAGTAGAAGCAGGTCGCAAGACGGTCGAAGTGAGGGTGGGCACGCCGAACAAGCGCGCCGTGGCCGCCGGCGACACGGTCGTCTTCCACGACCAGGACACCGGTCGGGAACTTGACGTGATCGTTCAACAGATCACCCTCTACCCCTCCTTCGAAGACCTGCTCACCTCGGAGGAAACCGTGCGCATCGACCCGGACGGGCAGCCCGGCGAGCTCCTCGCCGACCTCCGCAGCATCTACCCGTCGGACAAGGAAGCCCTCGGCGTTCTCGCCCTCACGTTCGACCACCGCCCTGCCAGTCCCGGCCGCCCCATGCCGATGACACCCGAGGAATACGCCCGGACCATCCCCCACCACTCGGTGTACGGCTGCCTCTACATCCGCGACGAGCACGACCGGCCAGTCCAGCTCCGCTCCGTCTACGGCTCAAGACTCTGGCAATTCCCCGGCGGCAACCTGGACGCCCCGGCCGAGGACCCGCTGCAGACCGCCCGGCGCGAGGCGGTCGAGGAGACCGGCGGCGGCCGGGCCCGCCTAGCCTTCCAGTCGTTTCTGCATTTCAGAAGCGGTGGACGTCGTCTACCACCAGCAGACGAAGAACCTGCTGGAAATCTGCGCAGGTGACTGAGTGGGACCGCTCAGCACCACGAATTTCCCGGCACCTTGCCACCCCCGTACAGTCAGGAGGCCGCCTGACCAGCCACCCAGAGCACCTGACACACCATCAGAACGCGCGTCAAATGAGCGTCAAGACACCGCCGTGAGCGTCATTTCAGCGTCAAGATATCGCCCGTAACGCCCACAGTGCACATAACGCACACCACGCGAACCCGCAGGTCAGGAGCCCTTCGCGGCCAGTTCGAGGATCGCGACGCATTCCACGTGATGCGTCATCGAGAAACATTAATCGGCACAGTACGTGATGCTCACCGCGTCGCAAATGAGGGCAACATAGCCGAGAACATCGCCCGGTTAGCCAAACCGGCGCTTCTGCAGACGATTGTTGTCCACCGTTTGCCCAGAGCACCACTGCGGATCAGTTCCATCAGAAGGGACTCACCGCTTCTGTGCATGCAGAACCCCACGGTTCTCCACCTGCGGGACGCCTCGCTTGTCGCCGAACGCCTTCCGCAGTATCCCTTTGGTGCTCCATACCTCCCGGCGATCCACCGCCCTTGCCCACCGAACCGATAGCAGACTACAAGACCGTCAGACGCACACGAGGAATGAGGACGGTGCCCCTTTCCTCCGAGATGACAGCCGGTCGTCTCTCCTGGCCAATGCCTGGTATTCGACGCGCGACCTCGCCGCCTGCCTGCGTGTAAACACCTCGACTCTGCGACGCTGGCGCACCGCTCGGCCACCCCAGGGTCCGCCGTTCGTCTCCGTTTCGGAACGCGTCATCATGTACAGCGCGGTCGACGTTGAGGAATGGCTGCGTCGCCACCGGACCGTCCCGCGCCGAGACGCATGATGGCCGAGAAAGCCATCGTGCCGGTCGGTGTCCGACTCACCACCGACATCGAGTACCGGCCTGATCGCCCAAACCCGTACCGCGCGCGAGTCCGCTGGTTCGACCCCGCTACGAAGCGGCGTCTGTCCCTGTCGGAGGGGAAGGCGGACGAGGACGAAGCGCAGGAGTGGCTCCAGTCCATCATCGAAGCGGCTGAAGCAGGGCTGTCCCCGTCGCTCGCCACCATGAAACTCGCCGAATACGGCAACGTGAACATGGACCTCGCCCTGCGCGGACTGGAACTGAAAGCACTCGACCCCTACTTGTCAGGTTGGCGGATGCGCGTCGTGCCCGCCCTGGGCCACGTCGCGGTCCGGATGATCACCAACGGCGCTGTCGACCGCACCGTGCAGAACTGGATCGCCGACGAGCTCAGCCGCTCAACGGTCAAGAACACCATCGTCGTCCTGGTCCGCGTCATGGAGCAGGCAGTCCGCGACGGCATCATCAAGGTGAACCCCGCCCGGGTGACCGGCTGGCAGAAGCTCTACAAGCAGGCCGAGGACGAACTCCTCGACCCCCGCGCGCTCGCCCTGCCCGACTGGGAAACTCTCGTCGCACTGGCCGACGCGCTCGTGGCCGCCTCCCACGACGAGTACCGCGGCTGGGGAGATGTGGTCATCTTCGCCGCGTGCACCGCCGCACGGATCGGCGAGATCTCCGGCTGCCGCGTCGGAGACATCGACACCACCCAGTGGATCTGGACCGTGCGACGTCAGACCACACCCGCGCCCGGCGGGCTGACCGACAAGGGCACCAAGGGCAAGCGGGCCCGCAAGGTTCCCATCGTCGAGGAGATCCGCCCCCTCGTCGCCCAGCGCATCCTGTCCGCCGGCCGCAATCCGGACGCCCGCCTGTTCACGGGCCCGCGCGGCGGACGTATCTCCACCGCCGTCCTGCGCGACGCCACACACTGGGACGACGTGGTCACCAAGCTCGGCTACGAGCATCTGCGCCGCCACGACCTCCGACACACCGGACTGACCTGGTTCGCCGACGCCGGGGTCCAAGTACACGTCCTCCGCAGGATCGCCGGCCACGGTTCACTGACCACCACCCAACGCTACCTTCACCCAGACGTCCACAAGATCACGGCTGCCGGGGCGGCGCTCTCTGCCCACTTCACCGCGCTGCGCGCACCACGCTCACTACCGAGCCCGATCGTCATGACCCGTTGACCCGGTCAAGGGCGCCGGACCCCAACTGGTCCCCAACTGGTCCCCAATAATGATCAAGGGCCGGTTTCGGATTGCTCCGAAACCGGCCCTGACCTCGACTCTTGCAAGTCGGGACGACAGGATTTGAACCTGCGACCCCTTGACCCCCAGTCAAGTGCGCTACCAAGCTGCGCCACGTCCCGCTGCCCGTCTGACCTGGGGTTTCCCCCTGGCTGAACGCGCATGAGAACAATACCGCACTTCAACCGGTGGTCACGAACGCCTTTCGCCGCTTGACCTCAACCGCGCTTGATGTTGAACGCTGAGCGGCATGACGAACACGACTGCCGCGCCGGCCTCCGCATACCGGGATCTGCCCCGGCTGATGAGCCTGATGACCGGCGACGAGAAACACGGCCCCGCCGCCACCTCGACCCTGGACGCCCTGTGGGTGCTGTACGACCGGGTACTGCGGGTCACACCGGAGACCGTCGACGCACCGGACCGCGACAGGTTCCTGCTGTCGAAGGGGCACGGGCCGATGGCGTACTACGCGGTCCTCGCCGCGCACGGGTTCTTCGACGAGGAGCTGCTGGCGGGTTTCGGATCGTACGAGTCGCCGCTCGGCCACCATCCCGACCGGCTGCTGGTGCCCGGCGCCGAGATCGGCAGCGGGTCGCTGGGGCACGGTCTGCCGCTGGCCGTGGGGAGCGTGCTGGGGCTGCGGGCCCAGGGGCTGACTGAGCCGCGGGTATGGGTCCTGACCGGGGACGCCGAGCTGGACGAGGGCAGCAATCATGAGGCGATCGCCTACGCCGGTCCGGCCGGCCTGGAGCAGCTGCACACCGTGGTGATCGACAACGCCTCGGCGACGTACGGACGTCCCGGCGGGATCGCGGAGCGGTTCGCGACCGCGGGCTGGTCGGTCGAGTCCGTGGACGGGCGGGACCACGAAGCGCTGTACGCGGCCTTCACCGCACCGCACCCCGGGCAGCCGCGGGCCGTCGTCGCCCGGGTCGCCCCCAAGCGCTGAGTCAAGTCACGCAACCCGCACCGAACGCCGCGACGGAAGAAGAGGAACACTCCCATGGACACGATGCGTGACCGCTTCATCGCCACCACCACCGACCTGCTCGACGAGGATCCCCGCCTGGCGCTCGTCCTCGCCGAGATCAGCCGCGACGGATTCGGCCGGGCGGAGCGTGACCATCCCGACCGGGTCGTGAACGTCGGCATCCGCGAGCAGCTGCTCGTCGGGGCCGGGGCCGGGATGGCCCTCACCGGGATGCGCCCCATCGTGCACACGTTCGCGAGCTTCCTGGTGGAGCGGCCGTTCGAGCAGGTGAAGCTGGACTTCGGCCACCAGGGGGTCGGCGGGGTGCTGGTGAGCGCCGGGGCCTCGTACGACTGGCCGGCCGGCGGGTTCACGCACATGGCGCCGGGGGACGTAGCCCTCATGGACACCCTGGACGGCTGGACGATTCACGTGCCGGGCCATCCCGACGAGGCCGAGACGCTCCTGCGGGAGGCCGCCGCCGGGGACGGCAGGGTCTACGTACGCCTGTCGCTGCAGTCCAACGACCGGGCGCGCCCCGTCGGCGGGGCGGGCGGGTTCACCACCGTGCGCGAGGGAACGGGCGGGGTGGTGATCGCCGTCGGGCCGATGCTCGACAACGTCCTCACCGCGACGGAGGGGCTCGACGTGACCGTGTTGTACGCGACCACCGTGCGGCCGTTCGACGGCGACGGACTGCGCCGGGCCGTCGGTGCCCGGGCCACCGCCGATGTGGTGATCGTCGAGCCGTACCTGGCGGGCACCTCGACGGGTGCCGCCAACGACGCGCTCAGCGCCCTCCCCCACCGGATCCTGGGGCTCGGTGTGGCCCGCGAGGAGTTGCGGCGGTACGGGCAGATGGACGAGCACCTCGCGGCGCACGGTCTGGACCCGCACGGTCTGCGGGTCCGGATCGGCGGCTTCCTGGGCGGGTGAGGCGACCGCGTCGCGCGCAACAACGGTCAGTGCGCGGCGAGGAGTTCGGCGTACCATGCGAGTGTCTCGTCGACCGTGGCCGCGAGCGGGTTGGGCGTCAGCCCGTACGCCTTCTCGATGGCCGCGGAGTCGACGATCTGGGCCTCCGTGTGCTGGTAGAACATCTCGGCGTACTCCGCCATGAACACCTCGTCGAACGGACCGAACGGGCGCGGCTGCGCCACGACGGTCAGATCCAGGGGGCGCCCGACGCGCTCCTCCACCATGGCCAGGATCTGCCGGGTGGTGAGTGCGGGGGCCGTGGGCAGGTGCCAGACACGGCCGTCGCCGTCCGGGTTCTCGCCCAGGGTCGCGAGGCCGACGGCGACATCACCGATGTACGTGTAGCTGTGCGGCAGGTCTATGTCGCCGAACGCCGGGACCTCTCCCCCGGTCAGCGCGGCCGGGAAGACCGCCCCGCCCAGGGTGGAGCTCAGGACCCCCGGCCCGACGAAGTCGGCCGACCGGCCCAGCACGACGGGCAGCCGGCCGTCGGCGTGGGCGGCGAGGTAGCGGGCGTCCAGCTCCGCACGCATCCTGCCCTTCCGGGTGGTCGCGTTCCACGGGGTGTCCTCGGTCATCACCGCACCGTGGGTCTCACCGTACGGATAGAGCGTGTCGAGGACGACGAAGCGAGCGCCCACCGCTTCGGCGGCAGCCAGTACGGCCCGCTGGATGCGCGGCATCGCCTCGACCTGGAGGTGATAGCCGACGTTTACGCAGTGGTACACGACGGCCGCCCCCTCGACGGCCGCGCGGGCCCCCTCGGCGGTCGACACATCGGCGGCGAACCGGTCGGCGCCCGCCGGGGCGGCCCCCTCGCCCCGGCGGTCGACGAGCCGCACGGGGTGGTTGCGCCGGGCCAGTTCGGCGGCGAGCGCGGTGCCGGCGGGGCCGGCGCCGAGAACCACGTGGAGGTCATGCGTTGCGGTCATGGAGTGCTCCCTGAGTTGCGTACCGGAGAAGCGCTACCGCCCCTCACTTTTGTTAGAGACAGTAACTCTCGCTACGAGTCATCGCAACCCTGACTGTTAGACTCCATAACTGAAGTGAGCTTGCCTAGCGAAAGGGGCCGGGAATGACCGAGTCGCAGCAGGGTCCACGGGCCCGGTACCGGGAGCAGACCCGGGCGGAGATCAAGGAGGCGGCGCTGCGACAGCTCGCCGACGGAGGCGTGGCCGCGCTCGCGCTCACCCGGATCGCGAAGGACATGGGCCTGTCGGGCCCGGCGCTCTACCGCTATTTCGCGGGCCGCGACGATCTGCTGAACGCCCTGATCAGGGACGCCTACGACGATGCCGCGACGGCGATCGGTGTGGCAGCGGCCGGCTCCGGGGCCGCCGCTCACGGCCCGCGTGCGCGACTGCACGCGCTGGCGGCCGCCTATCGGGTCTGGGCGATCGGCGAACCGCACCGGTATCTGCTGATCCAGGGCTCGCCGGTGCCGGGGTACGTGGCTCCCGCCGACACGCTGGAGCGCGCCCGTGCCGTGCTCGGACCGTTCCTGCCGGTGTTCGCGGGCGGAGTCCCGGGCGCGGGGGTGGCTCCGGTGGTGGCGCAGATGGACGCCTGGCTGACGGCCGACACCGCCGTGGGTGACTGGGTCGCCGAGTACGCCGTCGAAGCCGCCGGCGACCCGGCGGCCTCGGCCCGGGCGCTGGCCGGCGCGTTGCTCGCGTGGGCGCAGTTGCACGGTGCTGTGGGCCTGGAGGCCGCGGGTCAGTTCGCGGGGATGGGCCACGAGGGCGGGGCCCTGCTCGTCGCGCAGACCGACATGCTCGCGGACGCGTTCGCGCTGGCGTGAGCTCCTCCGGCGCAACGCCGGACGCCGGACGGGCCTGAAGGGCCGGTCCGGCGTCCGAGTGCGGTGCGGGTGTCAGGAGTGGATGAGGACCTGCGAGAGGGCGACGCGGCCCGTGCCGGTGGTCACGATCTTCACCATGCGGGTCCGGCTGTCCAGGTCGATCACGGTGGGGCGGAGCGCCTTGCCGCTGACGTGGACGGTGCCGTCGTCCGTCACGATGTCGAAGTCGCCCGTGGCGGAGCCGGAGTTGTTCCAGACCTCCACCTGACGGATGTGCCGGACGCTGCCGAGGTCCACCTGCCACCAGGCGCCCGCTTCGGAGAGCGTGCGGGTGTCCGTGTTGGTGTCGGCGTCCAGCGCGAGTTCCGCCGTCGCCGTTTCCTCGGTGGAGGACTGGGTGGCCGTGCCGGTGCGCGCGAGGTCGGTGCGCAGCTGCTCGACCGGGCCGCCACGGGCACCCGCCCCGGCGGCGACTGCGAGCGCTTCGGCGGGCAGCCGGTCAAGGCCGGTGAGGTTGTCCGTCATGACGGAGCCACGGCCGCCGAGCGCGGGTGCGGCGGTGTCGGTCCAGTTGTTCCGCGCGGTGTTCTCGATGCCGTAACCCGCCCAGTTGGAGACCCACTTGTAGCCGATGCGGGTGATGACGTTCTTCTCGACGGTGATGTGCGAGGACTGCTCGTCGAGATAGATGCCGTTGCCGTCGCGCTCGGTGTTGCCGTAGGCGGAGCGGTTGATGTAGTTGCCGCTCAGGACGGTGCCGGGCTGCGAGCCCTGGGTGTAGATGGCGCCGCCGTCGTGCTGCTGCTGCGCCACCTCCATGACGTGGGTGATGCGGTTGTTCGTCACCTTGTTGTCGCGCAGCACGGACTTCTGCGCCTCGGTCTGGTTCCAGCCCCAGCCGACGGAGATCCCGGAGTACGGGAGGTGGTCCAGGCTGTTGTGGTCGACGGTCAGCTCGGCCTCGTAACCGGCCCAGATGCCCACCGCGTCGGTGTACTCGACGCCGGTGCGGCTGATGGTGTTGTACGCGACGGTGTTGCGCTCTCCGGTGAGTTCGGCCCCGGGCATCGGCTCGGTGTCGCCGACGTACACCGCGCCCGAGGACAGGTCGGTGAAGGAGGAGCGGGTCACGGAGCTGTCCTTCGTGCCGGCTTCCAGGACCGCACCGGCCCCGCCGAGATGGGTGAACCGGGTGTTGTCGATACTCACCCCCCGGCCGCCGCGGACGGTGACCGCGGCGGTCGGCTTGGTGTAGAAGCGGCCCGCGTGGTCGACGGGGCCGGTGGCTCCGGTCAGGGTGAGACCGGCCTGCATGCCCGCGTAGCCCTCGTCGGTGTCGGGCTGGCGGTACGCCGCGTACGCGAAGCCGATCCCGCTGACGGTGACGTCGTGGGCACCGTCGACGACGAGCAGCTGTTCGGTGTGCGGAGTGACGGCCTGCGCGTGGCGCATGTTCTCGCCCTTGCGCGGCAGGTAGGTGACCGTGCGGTCCGTCGAGTTCCAGACGAACTCACCCGGCTGGTCGAGCAGTTCGGGAGCGTTCTCGAAGAAGGCGACACCGCTGTAGCGGCCCGAGTCGACGGTGGTGGAGTCCCAGGACGGTCCGGTGCGGTCCGTGCCGCTCGCCGAGTTGGTCCAGCAGGGCTGGGCGAAGGTCATGAGGTCGCCGCTGACGCCCGCGATCCGGCAGTGGTAGTTGCGCCAGCGGACCCGGATGACGGCCTCGGCGTCCGTGGGGCGCTGCCACTGGTCGATTCCGGTGGCGGTGGCGCCCGTCATGCCGGTTTTGGTCGCGTCGCAGGTGGCGGCCGCGCAGGCCTCCCCGCGGGCGCGGGTTGCGCGGTTGCCGTCGACGAAGAGCTGGCGCGGGGTGACGCCGGCGGGGACGTCGGCGCTCCAGGTGCCGTCGGTGTTCTGCCGCCAGCCCGTGATGTCCTGCCCGCCGGACAGGACGGGATGGGCGCCGGGAGCCGCGGCCCAGGAGACGCCGGAGTCGGCGGCGCCGAGCTTCAGGGGTGCGTCGAGCCGGTACGTACCGTCCTTGAGGAGTACGCGGACCTCGCGTCCTGTCACCGTGCGGGCCAGGTCGCGGGCCGCTTGCGGGGTGCAGGGGCGGGCGACGGTGCAGGAGGTGCCGTGGCCGTCCGGGGCCGCGTACAGGGTGCGGGCGCCGGGTGCGGCCTGGGCGGTAGGGGCGGCGAGGAGTGCGGCCATGAAGACCGCGGTGGCGGTGGCGGCGGTTCGTCTGACGACGTTCATGGGGCGGTTCACGCAGAAGCCTTCCAGTCGGGGTGGCCGGGCATGGGAGGGTTGACGGCTCCGAAGAGCCAGTCGCGCAGGAACGGATCGACGGACCTGTCGCCGGTGACGTCGACGGCGTGCCGGATGAAGTCCTCGCTGGTGTAGGTGGAGTCCTTGAAGCGCTTCACCCACTCGCGCATCACCTTGTCGAAGGACGGCCGGCCGATCTGCAGGCTCAGGGCGTACAGGACGAGTGCGCCGCCGTCGTAGATGTTCGTGCCGCCGAGCGCCTTGGGCAGTCCGGGAGGGCCGTCGGCGGCGCGGACCGCGTCGAGCTTCTCGTACGTCGACTTCATCTTGTCGGCGAAGACGGACCAGCCGCGCTCCTCGCCGTACAGGCCGGCGTAGTACACCGCGGGGCCTTCGTTGAGCCAGGCCTGCTGCCAGTCGTTCGGGGTGACGGAGTCGCCGAACCACTGGTGGACGAGCTCGTGGACCATGGTGGTCTCGTAGCCGGGCTGTCCGTTGGCGTTGAGTTTGAACCAGTTGGTGGAGAAGAGGGAGAGGGTCTGGTTCTCCAGGGCGTCGGTGTAGCCGTCGTAGACGTGGAGTCCGTAGACGGAGAACGGGTAGCGCCCGAACTTCGCCTCCAGCCAGGCGAGATGGTCGGGGGTACGGGCCACGATCGGGCCGTACTTGTCCTCCTGGCCCTGCGGAACGATGTGCCGCAGCGGCAGACCGCGGTGGCTGCTGCCGTACAGGTAGGTGCCCTTGACCACGGCGATCCCGATGAGTTCGGTGGCCATGCGCTCGCGGAGGGCGAAGTGCCAGACGGTGGAGCCGTCGGCGCGGGGGGTCTTGTGGGTGAGTTCGCCGTTGGCGGTGGCGACGAAGCCCTCGGGGGCGCTGATGTGGAAGGTCCACGTCGCCTTGTCGGACGGGGTGTCGTTGCAGGGCAGGAAGGTGTCGGCGCGCGAGGACTGGGCGGCCGAGGCGAAGCCGCCGTCGGTCCCGAACTTCCAGCCGGTGAGGCCGAGTCGGGACGCCTTGCCGTTGCCCCGGTAGTGGATCTCGGTGGTGAACGCCTGCCCGTCGTGAAGCGGGCGGGCGGGGGTGACGGTCAGTTCCTGGCCGCTCTTGCCGGGCGTGAGCGCCCAGGTGGCGGGGCGGCCGGCGACGGTGACGGCGTCGATGGTGTGGCCGTCGGTGTCGAGGTTGAAGGCGGAGAGGTCCTGGGTGGCCTTGGCGTTGATCTTCACGGTCGCGGTGAAGTCGTACGTCACCGGGGTGAAGTCGAAGGTCAGGTCGTAGTGGACGACCTGGTAGCCGCCGTTGCCGAGCGTAGGGAAGAGCGGGTCGCCGACGCCGTCCGCGCCGGGCCGCGGGTCGAACCCGTGCGGCTGCGCGAAGGCGGACGAGCCGAGGGCGGGGACCGCGACGGTCGCGACGACCGCCGCCCCGCCGAGTGCGAGGACCGAGCGTCGTGTCGTCACTTCTTGCCCTTCTGGAAGGCTTCCTCGAACTCGCCGCGGGCCTGCTCGCCACCCTTGGCCAGGTAGTCCTTGACAAGCTGGTCGTAGGCCGACAGGGGCTTGCGGCCGGCGATGATGTCCTTGAGGGCGTCGCCCTTCAGCGTGCCGAGGCTGCCGGAGCCCTTGGAGTCCCAGGTGGGCGAGGAGTACTGAAGCGTCGGGTCCGGCACCATCATCGGGATCATCTTGGTGAACGTGTCGTGCACGTGCCGCACGCCCTGCTCGGAGTCGGCGCTGAAGATCGCGGGGACCGCGGACGCCGCGAACTTCCAGGGCACGGTGACATCCTGGGTTCCCTGCTTGGTGAGCGCCGGATTGCCCTCGGCATCACGGGTGAAGTCCTTCCCCTCGACTCCGTAGTTGATGAGGGTGTACTCCAGGCTGCCGAACGGCGAGGCGGCGAAATCAGCGAACGCCAGGATCTCCTTGATGCGGCCGGCGGACGCCTGGCTGACGTGGGTGTTCTGCAGCGCGACATTGTCCATCCACGCCACGGCGTCCTTGCCGACCGGTACGAACGGGCGCGGGTCGTACTTCTTGTCGATCGCCTTCATCGCAGCGACGTAACCGACCCCGGGCGCGAGATAGGTGGGCATCCCGTCGTAGACGTAGGCGCCCTTGCCGTTCTTGAACATGTCCGTGTACTGGGCCTTCTGCGCCCCGGACATCTGAAGAGTCCCCGGGTAGTAACAGCCGGCCTTGTACAGCAGCCGGGCCGTCTCCACCGCCTTGCGGTACTCCGGGGTCTCCAGGTCAGCGGTGAACTTGCCGGTCTTCTCGTCGAGTCGCCAGAAACTCGGCGCGCCCGCGGACATGGCGAGCATGCTGGTGGCGCCCGCGATGATCGCGTACTGATCCTTCTTGGGCCGGGTGAGTTCCTTGCAGACCTCGACGAACCGGTCGAGGTCGGTGATCTGGTCGAGGCTCGTGACGCCGACCTCTTCGAACAGGTCGTGGCGGTAGACGCCTGCCCCGCCGGTGCCGGTCCTGGCGATCGGGATGCCGTACAGCTTCCCGCCGAAGATCGCGCCTTGCCAGGCGGCCTTCGGGATCGCGGCCAGGTTCGGGTAGTCCTTGACCTTGCCTCCCGCGAGATACGGGGTCAGGTCGGCGCACTTGGCCTGCAGGAACCCGGACTTGTTGTCGACGCCTCCGCTCTCCGGGTACATGAAGAGGTCGGGAAGGCTGTCGCTCGCCACCATGGTGGAGAACTTGGTGCCGTAGTCGTCGGCCGGTACGGCCGTGATGTCGACCTGTCCGCCGAGGAGCTTCTCGATCTCCTGCCAGGCGGTGTTCTTGCCCCGCGAGGGCGGCGGCGGGGAGAAGGTCTCCATCGTCGCGCTGATCGGCTTCGCGCCCTTGAGCGGCGTGCCCTTCGTGGCCCTCAGCGGCTTGACCGGATAGCTGAAGAAGCCCTGCGGGACACCGGCGGCCGTGCCCGCCAGGTCGGGCTTGAGGCCGATGTTGCGGACCGCGGTGTCCGGGAGCAGCGAGGCGCTCTTGGCCTCCGCCTTCGCGGTCGTACCGCCGTCGCCGCAGGCGGCGAGCAGCGGGGCGGCAGCCAGTCCCAGACCGACGCCCGCACCCATGCGGAACAGTGCTCTGCGATTGATGGGGGTGGAGCTCGACACCTGAATCTCCTTGGAGGTGGGAGAGCGGAGGAAGGAGCGGGGGGTGGCTGCGCTGCGCTCAGCCCTTGACAGCGCCCGTGAGCACGCCCTTGGTGAAGTAGCGCTGGAGGAACGGATAGACACAGAGGATCGGGACGACGGCGATCACGAGGACCGCCATCTGGACTGCCTGCTGCGGGGCGAGCACCTCGCCGGCGGAGGCGGCGTTCAGGCTCTGGCCCTGGAGGACGTAGGTGCGCAGCACCATGGGCAGCGGCCATTTGTCGGTGTCGTTGAGGTACAGGAGCGAGTTGAAGAAGGCGTTCCAGTACGTCACCGCGTAGAACAGGCTGATCACGGCGAGGACGGCCTTGGACAGCGGCAGGACGATCCGCACCAGGATGCGGAAGTCACCGGCGCCGTCGACCTTCGCCGCGTCGTACAGCTCCTCCGGGAGGTTCATGAAGAAGGAGCGCAGGACGACCAGGTTGAAGGCGCTGACCAGGGTCGGCATGACGAGCGCCGCGTAGGTGTCGTACAGGCCGAGTCCCTTGACCAGCAGGAAGTTCGGGATGATGCCCGCGTTGAACAGCATGGTGAACAGGGCGGTCATCAGGATGAAGCGGGAGCCGGTGACCTCGCGGCGGGAGAGACCGTACGCCATGCCGACGGTGACGAGCAGGCTGGCGAGGGTGCCGAACACGGTGATGCCGACGGAGACGAGCAGCGCCCGGGTGACGACGCCCCCGGTGAAGATCGTGCGGTAGGCGTCCAGGGTGGGGTGGTCCGGCCACAGGACGAGGCCGGAGCTCTTGATGATGTCGGTCTGCGAGGCGAAGCTCGTGCCGATGACACCGATCAGCGGGTAGGCGACGGCCAGGACGACGACCACGACGGCCACCGCCTTGGCGGTCTGGCCCAGGCGGGTCGGGCGCTCCATCCACGGGGGCCGGCCGTCGGACTTGCGTACGGGGGCGGGGCCGGGCGCCGGTGCGATGCTCCGGGACCTGGCGCGTGTCTTCTCAGCGGTCAGCACCGCGGTACACCCCTTCGTGGCCGAGCCGGTGGGCGAACTTGTTCGCGCCCAGCACGAGTGCGGTGCCGATGACCGCCTTGACGAGTCCGACGGCGGCGGCGACGCCCCAGTCGTTGTCCTTGATGCCGTGGTAGTAGACGTAGGTGTCGAGGACTTCACCGGCGTCCGGGCCGACCGCGTCGCGCTGGAGCAGGATCTGCTCGAAGCCGACGGAGAGGATCTGCCCGAGGTTGAGGATCAGCAGCAGGATGAGTACGGGGGCGATGCCCGGCAGCGTCACGTGCCACAGGCGGCGCCTGGGTCCGGCTCCGTCGATCGCGGCGGCCTCGTACTGCTGCCGGTCGATGTTGAGCAGCGCGGCGAGGATGATGATCGTGCCCCAGCCGGCGTCCTTCCAGGCCACTTGGAGCGTCAGCAGCCAGGGGAAGGCGTCGGGGTCGCTCATCATGTCGTAGCGCGGCAGCCCCATGCCGCCCAGGACGTCGGGCAGCATGCCCGCACCGCCCAGGATCTGCTGGAAGATCGAGACGATGATGACCCAGCCGATGAAGTGCGGCAGGTAGACGACGCTCTGCACGAAGCGCCTGATGCGGTCGCTGGCGATGCTGTTGAGGAGCAGGGCCAGCGCGATCGGCACCGGGAAGAAGAACACCAGCTGGACGAGGGCGATCTCCAGCGTGTTGAACGTCGCGCTCCAGAAGGCCGGTTCGGCGAACGCCGCCGAGAAGTTGGCGAAGCCCACCCAGACGCTGTGCATGTATCCGAGGTACGGCTGGTAGTCCTGGAACGCCACCACGTACCCGAGGAGTGGGACGTAGTGGAAGACGACGAAGTAGAGCAGACCGGGAAGGGTGAGCAGCAGCATCACCCGGTCGCGCTTGATCCGCTGCCCGAGCGTCAGCCGGCGTGGGGCGACGGCGGCGGTCCGGTCGGTCGGCGGGGCGGGTTCTGCAACCCGCATTCGCCGCTTCCGCCGCTTTTCCCGCGGTAGCGGGGGTGCTGTGTCAGCCATGGTGCGTCCTGTTCGGCTGGGTGACGCGTGGTGAAGCCTTCTGCGGCCGCAAGTTAGTAAGCGGTTAACCCAAGCGTCAAGAGATGTGGACGAACGTCTTTGTTACGCGATGCTCTCGCGAGGAAATCCGGCCCCCGGAAGCCCTAGATACCAACGCAAATGGGGCAGTTGGGTAGCGGGAGAGCTTGACGGTCGCCCACAAAGCTCCTTAGCGTGCCGGTCATTCCATAGAACGCGATTACTGTCCGGAGGCAGGGTGCGAACCACTGAAGAGGCGCCGGCTCGATCCGGCACCGGCGCTGCGGCCCCTCCCGAGAGGCGCCCGCGCACGGTCCTGGTCATGAGCCCCGGGCTGCTGGACGACGTCTTCCCACCCCCGGTCCGGGCCCGTCTCGAGGAGACCGCCGAACTCCTCGAACCCTCCCTGATCAGCGAGTTCGACTCCCCCGCCGCCGCGCGGGCACTGGCCGCCGCAGAGGTACTGCTCACCGGCTGGGGGTGCCCGAAGGTGGACGCCGGGCTGCTGGACCGGACACCGCGGCTGCGGGCCGTGATCCATGCGGCCGGCACGGTGAAAACGTTTCTGTCCCCGGCCGCCTTCGACCGCGGGATCGTCGTCTCCTCGGCCGCCGCGGCCAACGCCGTTCCGGTGGCGGAGTTCACCCTGGCGGCGATCATCATGGGTGCGAAGCGGGTGTTCCCGCTGGCGGGGCTCTACCGCGCCCGCCGCACCCACCGCACCGGGGCCGACCTCGACCGGCAGCACTGGCTCGGCACGCACGGGCTGACCGTCGGGGTCGTGGGCGCGTCCCGGATCGGCCGCCGGGTGATCGAGCTGCTGCGGGTCCTGGACGCGGAGGTGCTGCTGTACGACCCGTACGTGAGCAATGCCGAAGCGGAGCTCCTCGGGGTGACCCGCACGGACCTGGACACCCTCGTGGCGACCAGCGACGTGGTGAGCGTCCACGCCCCGGACACCCCCGAGACGCGGGGGATCATCGACGCGCGCCGGATCGGCCTGATGCGCCCCGGCACCCTGTTCGTCAACACGGCGCGCGGCACCCTGGTGGACACCGAGGCGCTGACAGGGCACCTGGTCAGCGGGCGACTCGACGCGGTGCTCGACGTCACGGCCCCCGAGCCCCTGCCCGCCGGTCACCCGTTGTGGGACCTGCCCAACGTCTTCCTCACCCCGCATCTCGCGGGCGCCCAGGGCAACGAGGTGGGCCGGCTCGGAGCGCTCGCCGTGGACGAGCTGGCGCGGTACGCACGAGGTGAGCCCTTCACCCATCCGGTACACCGGGCCGACCTGGGGAGGATCGCATGAACACCGTCCCCCGACAGGCTCTAGGCTCGGCGTCACACAACAGCCAACAGGGGGAGAGCCGGATGCGTCGGCAGAGCACGGCCGCGGACGGACAGCGGCGGGCCACGGTCACCGACGTCGCGAGGCTTGCAAGCGTCTCGACGGCCACCGTCTCCCGCGTCCTGAACCGCAACTACCCCGTCGCGGAGGCCACCCGGGAGCGGGTCGAGTCGGCCATGCGCGAGCTCGGCTACGTGGTCAACGCGCACGCCCGCGCTCTGGCCGGTGTCTCCAACCGCACCGTCGGCATCATCGTCAACGAGGTCATCGACCCCTTCTACGCCTACATCGCACGCGGTGTGGAGCGCGAGGCGGCCCTCGGCGGGCGGCTCTGCCTGGTCTGCTGCACCCAGGGCGACCCCCAGCGTGAGCTGGCCTTCATCGACCTGATGCACGAGCGCAGGGCGGACGCGGTGGTGGTGGTCGGCGGGTCGATCGCCGACCGCGGGTACACCTCGGAGCTGGCCCGCCGGGCCCGGGAGCTGGACGCGGGCGGGTCCAAGCTGGTGCTGTGCGGACGGCCGCCGCTCGGCGAGGCCGCGCCCACCGCGGCGGTCGAGTACGACAACGAGGGCGGCGCCTTCGCCATCACCGACCACCTGCTGATGCAGGGCCACGAGCGGATCCTCTACCTCGGCGGCCCCCCCAAGCTCTCCACCACTCGCGACCGGCTGGCCGGCCACCGGCGCGCCCTGGAGCTGCGCGGGATCGCCATCGACCCCGACCTGTCCCAGCCCGGCGCCTTCAGTCGTAACTTCGGCTACCGACGAATGGCCGAACTGCTGCGGGACGGGCCGGAGTTCACCGCCGTCTTCGCGGCCAACGACGTGGTCGCGGCAGGCGCCGCCCAGGCGCTGGAGGAGGCCGGGGTGCGGGTACCCAAGGACATCTCGCTGGTGGGGTACGACGACATCCCCGTCGCCCAGGAGCTGCGCCCCCGGCTGACCACCGTCCATGTACCGCTGGAGGAGATGGGCCGCCAGGCCGTGCGGCTCGCCGTCTCGGGCGGGGACGAGGACGACTGGCGCGAGCCGACGACGGGTGCGCTGCGGCTCGGCACCCACATCGTGGTACGCGATTCCGTCGCGCCCCGGGCCGGCAGGCCCGGCCGTATGTGACCGGTTGCTACCCGCGACCCCGGGTCGGCAGCACCACTCGGATGTGACCGGTTACTTCCCGCCTGTCCGCAGTTGGCCATAGAAAATCACAGTAACTTCGCGACTCCCCTTGCGGCTCGACAGCAACCGCTTACATCCTGACGGCACGCCCCACCCCGTTCCGCACGCTTCCGCCCCTCATTCGTTTCTGCAGGGAGAGTTCCGCATGCGTAAGTTCAGCTCCTCCAGCCAGGTTTCCCCCTCGGTCGGCCGCCGCGCCGTCCTCGCCGCCGGTGCGGGGGCCGTGGTCGCACTCGGCGCCGGCGCCGGTGCCGCTTCCGCGCAGGCGGCCACCGCCCGCCCCGGCATCCGCCCGGTCTCGCTGACCGTCACCGCCCGCCCGGCCGCCGAGGCCGAGCGGCTGCGGCTGGCCCAGGCCCTGCGCGGCTCGGAGTTCCAGCCCACCGGCCTGTACGCCCCCGCCGGAGCCCCGCTCTCGCTCACCGTCCAGCCGTACGACGACCTGGTACCCACGCTCTGGATCGGTGCCTGGGACTACTACGGCGAGATCATCGAGCCGCGCAGCTACCCGCTCACGGCGGGCGCCAACACCGTGACCGACCCGCACGGCGGCCCCGTCTATCTGACACTCACCGGGCGCGGCGAGCGGGCGGGCGTGCTGTTCCGTTCCGGCACCGTGGCCATGCCGGTCTTCACCCTGGGCAGCACCACGGAAGCCGCGTACCAGCAGCAACTCGACACCCTGACCACCTCGCCCTGGGTGGAGCTCCACGCCCCGAACACCATCATGACGCTGACCCGCGAGGGCGCGCTGCTGTACCGCGACCAGGACCATGCCGCACTGCTCCGGCTGGTCGAGACGATCATCGACTCGCACGCCCGGATCAGCGGACTGGACGGCTCGAAGCCGGTACACCGGCGCAAGGCGGGGCCGTACCACTTCACCGAGGTCAGCAAGGTGCCCGCGGGGGTCGGGGCCTACGCCACACACGGCTACAACGGCTTCCCGAGGGCCTATCTCGACCGGGCCACCACGGTGGAGGGGCTGCGCACCCGCGGCTGGGGTCTGTACCACGAACTCGGCCACCTGCACCAGCAGACGGCGTACAAGCCGGGCGGCCTGACCGAGGTCACCGTCAACATCTACTCGCTGGCCGCCCAGCGCACGCTCAAGCAGCCGTCCAATCTGCTCACCGTCGACCCGGCGACCGGACTCACCGTGTTCCAGACCTCGCGGGCGAAGTTCGGCACGGACGGGCTGACGTACGAGAAGTCCTTCGGCGCGTACGAGAAGCTCGTCCCGCTGCGCCAGCTGGAGCTCGCCTACGGGGAGGACTTCTGGCCCCGGCTGCACAAGCTGGTGCGCGAGGAGAACCCGCAGTCGGACTACACGGAGAACGCCAAGAGGTACCGCGCGCTGGCCACTTACTCCAGCCGCATCGCGGGATACGACCTCACCGACTTCTTCGTGAACACCTGGGCGTTCCCGATCGACTCAGTCGGCAAGGCCGAACTGGCGGCCCTCAACCTGCCGCAGCCGCCCGTCGACCCGAGCACCCTCAGCGACTGACCGAGCAGGAGAAGGAGTCACCATGCAGCTGAGCAGAAGGACGATCCTGGCGGCGGGCGGCGTCACCGTATCCGGCGTCCTCACCGCAGGCACGGCGCGGGCCTCGGAGCCGGGACGAGCGGCGCGGAGCGCGGACGAGGAGTTCGAAGGGTTGCTGGTCCGGGCCGAAACCCTCCTGACCGGAGGCGAGTTCGACACATCGGACCCCGACTTCGCCGCCGGTGTCGCCGCCCTGGACAGCACAGCGCAGGGACTCTGGAACACGCTGGACCGCGGCGCGGGCCGCACCGCGCTGTGGGCCGATCTGGCCCCCCTCACCGCTCCGGGGAACTTCGGCCAGAGCTATACGCGGCTGCGGACGCTCGCGACCGCGTGGGCCACCCCCGGCACCTCGCTGTCGGGCAGTGCGGAGGCGGCCGACGCCCTCGCCTCCGCACTGCGGTTCACCTACGACACCGCCTACCATCCGGCGGCCCGGGAGAGCGGCAACTGGTGGTTCTGGGAGATCGGTGCACCGCGTGCGCTGATGGACTCCTGCGTCCTGTTGCGCGGCCGCCTCCCGGCCGGCGACCTCACCGACTACCTGAGCGTCGTCGACCGCTTCTGCCCGGACGCGGACCGCCGCACCAACTCCCCCACCCTGTCCGAGACCGGTGCCAACCGCACCGACAAGGCCGTGATCGTCGCGCTGCGCGGGCTGCTCGGCAAGGACCCCGCCAAGGTGGCGTCCGCCCGCGACGCACTCTCCGACGTACGCGACGGGGGACGCAACAGCCTGTTCCGTCAAACGAGTTCGGGTGACGGGTTCTACGAGGACGGCTCGTTCGTCCAGCACGGCGTGGTCGCGTACACCGGTTCGTACGGCACCGTGCTGCTCGGCGGCGCCGCCTACCTGCTCTCGCTCCTCGCCGGCTCCCCGTGGGCGGTCGCCGACCCGAAGGTCTCGGTGATGTACGACGCCGTGGAGCGGAGCTTCGCCCCGGTGGTCTTCGACGGGCTGATGATGGACGCGGTACGCGGGCGGGCGGTGTCCCGGGAGCGCGCGGGCGACCACCGGGACGGCGCGGCGGCCGTGGCGGCGATCCTGCTCCTGGCCTCGGGGGCGCCGGCAGACCGGGCGGACCGGTGGCGGGCCCTGGCCAAGGGCTGGCTGACCCGCAACCGCACCACACCGTTCGCCACCCTGGCCACACTCCCCCAACTCGCCCTGGCCAAAGCCGTGCTGGGCGACGCGACGGTCCCCGCCGAGGCCCGCACGACGGGCAGCTTCGTCTTCGCCGACATGGACCGCGTGGTGCACCGCCGCCCCGGCTGGGCGTACGCCCTGTCGCTCTCGTCCAAGCGCATCTCCGCGTACGAGGCGGGCAACGGCGAGAACCTGCACGGCTGGTACACCGGCGACGGCATGACGTACCTGTACGACGGCGAGGACCCCGGGCAGTTCAACGACGGCTTCTGGCCGACCGTCGACCCGTACCGCCTCCCCGGCACCACGGTCGACACACGCGAACGCGCCGATCTCGGCACGGGCGGCGGGACGTCGACCTACCAGCCGGCCAACGTCGTCGCCGGCGGTGCGGTGCTCGACGGCAGACACACGGCCGCGGCGATGGAGGTGAGGGGCGCCCAGGGCAGCAGCCTGCGGGCCAGGAAGGCGTGGTTCCTGCTCGACAACGCGGTGGTCGCGCTCGGAGCGGGCATCACGGCGAGCGACGGCCGGACGGTCGAGACGGTCGTGGAGAACCGCAACCTGGGTGCGCAGGGCGGGAACCGGCTGCTGGTGGACGGAGTGGAGCAGGGCCCGAGCGGCACCGTGTCCCGGGCCGGCTGGGCCCATCTCGAAGGCACCGGCGGCTACGTCTTCCCCGGCTCCACCGCGCTGCGCGTCCTGCGCGAGGAGCGCACCGGCACCTGGCGGGCGATCAACACCGGGGCGGACACCGGGGGAAGCACCGATCCGGTGACCCGCCGCTACGCCACGCTGTGGATGGATCACGGCATCTCCCCCACCGACGCCGCCTACGCCTATGTGCTGCTGCCCGGCGCGTCGGCGGCGGCCACCGCGGTGTGGTCACGCTCGCAGCCGGTACGGATCGTCGCCAACGACGCCGTCGCGCAGGCCGTGGAGGACCGCAGGAACGGGCTGATCGCGGTGCACTTCTGGGGCGCCGGTTCGGCCGCCGGGATCACCGCGTCCGGTCCGGCGACCGTCCTGGTACGGCGGCGGGGCGCACACGTGTCCGTCGCGGTCACCGACCCGGGCCGGACCCAGACCGTGGTCACGGTCGAACTCCCCTTCCGTATCAGGTCGGTGGCAGCGGCCGACGACACCGTGACCCTCACCCCGGGGGCCCGGCCCGTCCTCACCGTCGCCGTCGGTGGCTCCCGAGGCCATACGCATCACGCCGAACTCAACCGGTAACCACCCCCGCCGTCCCCGAGGAGCAGCACCACCATGGCCGTCGCCCCACATCTGCATCTGCCGTCGACCGACCGGGTCCTGTCGTCACGTACCGGCTGGACCCGGGCCCACTGGGAGGCGACGGCCGACCGGATGCTGGACGCGCTGACGCCGTACGCGACCCCTGGGTTCGCCCAGTACCGGCTGCCGGGGCGCGGCAGCTGGTCCGGGGTCGTGTCCGACGGGCTGGAGGGGTTCGCCCGCTCGTTCCTGCTCGCCGCCTTCCGGATCGCGGGCGCGGGCGGGGCGGTCGACCCCGCGCTGACCGAGCGGTACGCGGCCGGACTCGCGGCCGGCACGGACCCCGCGAGCGGTGAGGCGTGGCCGCGGCTGACGGACTGCTCGCAGCAGATGGTGGAGGCGGCGTCGGTCGCCGTCGCGTTGCACGAGACCCGGCCCTGGATCTGGGACCGGCTGGACGCGAAGGTCCAGGAGCGGGTCGTCGACTGGTTCTCCGGGTTCGTCGGCGGCCGCACCTGGGACAACAACTGGCGGCTCTTCCAGGTGGTGTCCGAACAGTTCCTCGCCTCGGTGGGAGCCCCGTACAGCGCCTCGGACATCGAGGAGGGACTGGCCAGGATCGAGGACTGGTACGTCGGTGACGGCTGGTACACCGACGGGGACGGCCGCAACTTCGACTACTACATCGGCTGGGCCATGCATCTGTACCCGCTGCTGTGGGCACGGATCGCCGGCCCGGGCGGCGACGGCGGCCGGGCCGCGGCCTACCGGCAGCGCCTGAGCCGGTTCCTGGAGGACTACCCGCACTTCTTCGGTGCCGACGGCGCACCGGTCCACCAGGGCCGCTCCCTCACCTACCGGTTCGCCGCGCTCGCTCCCGTGTGGATGGGCGCACTGGCCGACTGCACGCCGCTCGCCCCCGGACTGACCCGCCGCCTCGCCTCGGGCACCCTCCGGCATTTCGTGGAGCGCGGGGTGCCGGACGAGCGGGGACTGCTGACGCTCGGCTGGTACGACACGTTCCTGCCGTCCACCCAGCCGTACTCCGGGCCCGCTTCCCCGTACTGGGCGAGCAAGGGCTTCCTCGGTCTGCTGCTTCCACCGGACCACGAGGTGTGGACGGCGCGTGAACTCCCTTTGCCCGTCGAGGAGTCCGACACGTACACCGCGCTGCCCGCCCCCGGCTGGCTGCTGCACGGCACCCGGCACGACGGCATCGTGCGCCTCGTCAACCACGGCAGCGACCACAATCCGCCTGCACCGGACCTCCCCGCCCTCGAAACCGGCGCGGATCCGGACCGGGGGGCGGGTGAGGACGATCCGCACTACGCGAAGCTCGCGTACTCGACGGCGACCGCTCCCGAGTCCGCCCCGCACGCCCTGGCTCGCGATGTCGACAACCATCTGGCCCTGCTCGCCCCGGACGGCACCCCGTCCCGTCGCCGCCGGATCCATCCGCTGCGCTGCGAGGACCGCGTCGCCGCCTCCTGGTCGGCGGCGCGGCTGCCCGGCGACGAGCACCCGTACCGCATCGAGACGACGAGTGTGCTGCACGGCCCGTGGGAGATCCGGGTGCACCGGGTCGAGGCGCCCGAGGGCGCGGTGGTCCGGGAGGGTGGCCACGCGGTGGCGCACGCGCAGAGCCCGTTCGCGTCGTCGGGGCCCGACTGGGCGCTCGCGCGCACGCCCGACGGGCTGAGCAGCGCGCTGGTCGCGCTGTACGGATGGGACGGGGGCGCGGACGGCGCCGCCGTGGCGCGCGACGTCGAGTCCAATGCGTACGGCCCGCACTCGGCGGTGCCGTATCTGCGCAGCGCACCGCGTGCGGGCGGCCGTAGCGTCCATGTCTCGCTCGTCGTGCTGTCCCGCGACAGCATCCACCCCGAGGCGCTGCGCACGGCCGTGCGGGTGCGGGTGGACGGTGACGCGGTGGTGCTCACCTTCCTGGACGGCCGTACGGTCGAGGCCTGACGGCCCCAGGCGTTGTCCGGCGCTCAGATTCCGAGGATGTTCTCCTCCCGCTGGTGGATGTGTCCGACGAGCTCCTGCGCCAGGGACTTGATCGTGTCGAGCCCTGCCCGTCCCCACGGGCGGGGCACGACGTCGACGGCGCAGACGGCCCCGAGGGCGATGCCCGTGCGGTCGATGAGCGGCGCCCCGAGGTAGGAGCGGATGCCTATGTCGTCGACGACCGGATTCCCCGCGAAGCGCGGGTAGTCGCACACGTCCTCCAGGACCAGCGCCTTGCGCCGGACGACGACGTGCGGGCAGAAGCCGTGGTCGAGGGCCACATAGCGGCCCCTGCGGCCGCTGCCTGCCGCCGCCGCCCCCAGATCCGAGCCTTTCCAGGTACCCGCCGGGGTGTGCAGCCCGGCATGGAACTGGCGGTTCCCGTCAATGAAGTTGACCATCGAGAACGGCACGTCGGTCACTTCGGCCACCCTGTCGGCGAAGGCGTCGAAGTTGTCGAACGAGGCGTCGGCCCGCTCTCCCAGACCGAGACTGCGCAGCCGCTGGGTCCGGACCTGGGCGTCGCTGTCGACGGGCGTCAGCAGCAGTCGGCCGAGGGCGTGCGGGGTCGTCACGGATGGGCTCCGTAGCTTCCGTGGCCGGTCAGCGGTGCGGGTTCGTCGGTGGCGTTGATGAGGTGCTGGACGAGGGTGACGAGCGCACCGGTGCCCGAACTCGCGATGCGTGCGTCACAGAGGACGACCGGTACCACCGGGGCGAGGTCCAGGGCCGCTCGCACCTCCTCGGGGCCGTAGCGGAACGCGCCGTCGAACTCGTTGACCGCGACGATGAATCCGATCCCCCGCCGTTCGAAGAAGTCGACAGCGGCGAAGCACTCCTCCAGTCTCCGGGTGTCGGCGATCACGACCGCTCCGAGCGCGCCCTGGGAGAGTTCGTCCCACATGAACCAGAAGCGCTCCTGTCCGGGCGTGCCGAACAGGTACAGCACGTGCTGCTCGTCCAGCGTGATGCGGCCGAAGTCCATCGCCACGGTGGTGGAGGTCTTGGACTCGATGCCTTCGAGGCTGTCCGTCGCCTCGCTGACCTGGGTGAGCAGCTCCTCCGTGCTCAGGGGCGCGATCTCGCTGACCGCGCCGACGAACGTCGTCTTTCCGACGCCGAAACCGCCCGCCACCAGCACCTTGAGCGCGACGGGAAAGCCCTCGGGGCTACCGGGGGCTTCCTCGTAACCGGACGTGCCGGGGTCCTCCCCGTACCCGGACGTGCCGGTGTCGCCCCCGTAACCGATGTGGCCCGGCGGGTCCGCGTACCCGCCACCCGGGGCGTCCGCGTAGCCGACGTGTCCGGGGCCCCCGTTGCCCGCGTACGGGGCGGAGCCGTCGAAGCCGTCAGAGCTGTCGTCGTAAGCCATCGAGCACTGCCTCCAGCAGGGATCGGTCGGTGGGCATGTCATGGAAGGCGGGCGGGTGCGCGGTGACCGCGCCGCAGTCGACCAGGTCCGAGAGCAGGACCTTGGTGACGACCGCGGGCAGCCGCAGATGCGCGGCGATCTCGGCCACCGAGGTGGGGCCGCCGCACAGCCCGAGTGCCACGGAGTGCTCGGGGCCGAGGTGCGTCTGCGGGACGGTCCCGGTGGCCATCACGAGGGAGAGCAGGTCGAGCACGGTCGTGGGACGGGTACGGCCGTTGCTCACCGTGTAGGGGCGGATGAGGCGGCCTGCCGCATCGTCGAGCAACGGCCCGTCCTGCGTGGCCGGCACGGTCACAGCCCCGCGGCGCCCGGCACCCCGGCCGCTTGTCTCGTCGGCGTCATCAGATAGGGCCGGACGCTCTTGACCAGCATCGTCATCTCGTAGCCGAGCACGGCGGCGTCGGCGTTCCGCCCGGCCAGCACGGCCAGACAGGTGCCGGAACCGGCGGTGGCGACGAAGAGGAGCGTCGAGTCGAGCTCCACCACCACCTGGCGGACCTCTCCGTTGTCCCCGAACCGGGCCCCTGCACTGCGGCCGAGCGAGTACAGGCCGGCGGCCAGCGCGGCCATGTGGTCGGCGCTGTCGGCGTCCATGCCGTGGAGGGATTTCACCAGCCCGTCGGCGGAGAGCAGGACCGCGCTGCGCGTGTACGGCACGCGCTGTACCAGCCCGCTCAGCAGCCAGTCGAGGTCCGAGACCTGACCGGACGGCATATCGGTCGCCATGGTGCATCTACTCCTTGGTGGTGTTCGTGTTGGCTTCGAGTGGGTCTTGGTCGTTGTGGTACGCGCCTGCCCCGAGCAGTTCCACGGGAGCGGCCCCGCGGACCGGGAGCGGCTCCAGCGGCGCCCGGGCGGGCGCCGGGGCGTCCCCGCCGGTCCGCATGTCCTGCGGCTCGTCGGCATCCGTCGCGGTGTCGCCGTCCGATGAGGTCCCGGCCTCGGACTCCTCACGTGCTTCGGCGAGATCGATGCCGCGCCGGAAGGCCGCCACCAGGCCCGGGTCGTGCAGGGTTGGCTCCTCCTCGGTACGCGGTGCGGGAGCCTCCCTGAGCTGTGGGACCAGGCTTTCCTGGTTGGCCCGCCTGGGGAGCTGGGGCCGCCCCATCGTGCCGCGCACGACACCGGTCTCCTGGGGGAGTACGGGGACCGCGTCGTCGGTGGCCCGGATGCCGGGGAGGGCGTCGGCGGGGGTGGGCCGGTCGAGGCGTTCGGCACGCAGCGGGAGCGGGGGGCCCTCGCCCTGGCGCGGCGTCTGCTGCGGTGCCTGGTGCATCCGCAGTTGCTGCTGCGGTACGTAGGGGCGCCGCTCCGGTTCGGGGTCGGGGGCCGGGCCGCGGCGGGTCGCTGTGCCGTCCGGGGGTGGCGGGCGGTGCACGGGGCCGAGTGGCGGGGCCGGAGCGCCGGCGGGCTCGCCGGACACGTCCTCGTCGGCGCCGAGCAGCGACTGCGGGAGGACGAGCACGGCCTGGGTGCCGCCGTAGATGTTGCTCTGGAGGCGTACGGCGATGCCGTGCCTGCGGGCCAGGGACGCCACCACGAACAGGCCGATCCGGCCGTCCTGGAGCAGTCGGGCGACATTGACCTGGTCGGGGTCGGCCAGCAGGGCGTTCATCCGCTTCTGCTCGTCGCCCGGCATGCCGAGACCCCGGTCCTCCACCTCCAGGGCGAGGCCCGCGGTGACGCGCTGGGCGCGGAGCAGGACCTGGGTCTGCGGGGCGGAGAACACGGTGGCGTTCTCCACGAGTTCGGCCAGCAGGTGGATCACGTCGGCCACGGCGTGCCCACGGAGCGTGCCGTCGATCGGGGGGACGAGTTTGACCCGGGGGTACTGCTCGACCTCGGCGATCGCCGAGCGCAGCACCTCCGTCATGGTGACCGGGTTGCTCCACTGCCGCCGGGAGACGGCGCCACCGAGGACGGCGAGGTTCTCGGCGTGCCGCCGGATGCGTGTGGCCAGGTGGTCGACGTGGAAGAGCCCCTTGAGCAGGTCGGGGTCCTCGACCTGGTGCTCCAATTCGTCGAGCAGCTGGATCTCGCGGTGCACGAGCGACTGCAGGCGGCGGGCGAGGTTGACGAACACCTCGACCTT
Organism: Streptomyces sp. NPDC050422; assembly: GCF_044458665.1. NCBI lineage: Bacteria > Bacillati > Actinomycetota > Actinomycetes > Kitasatosporales > Streptomycetaceae > Streptomyces > Streptomyces sp. NPDC050422. Next base: position 226,048 of record NZ_JBITIE010000013.1, on the reverse strand, counting down.
CTGGTCCTCGCCGGAGTGCTCCGTCAGCCGGAACGCCTGGACGACGGCGCCCACGGCCCCCTCCTGCTGGCGCCCGAGCTCCTGCGCGAGCAGCTCGAAGGCGTCGCTGCCGGGGGCGACGGGCTGCGGGGGGCGCCGCGCGGGTACGGGTTCGCCGTTGCGGAGCTGTTCCACCACCCGTTGCAGATCGGCCTGGCCCTGTGCGCTGGCCCGGCGCAGGGCCAGGCAGCGGCCGAGGACGGTGGTCGCGACCCGGTTGGCGGCCAGGAAGGCGGCCACCATGGCGGCGACGGCCAGCGCGCCCGCGGCGCCGAGCGCCGTCCAGAGCTCTCTGGAGGGCCGGGCGCCGCCGGAGCGGGCGGTGAAGATGACGGCCGCGGCACCGGCCAGTGCGACGGCGACGGCCGGCAGCACCGCGGTGCGCAGGAGTTGAGGGCGTATGCGCGCCTCGGGAGACGGCCGGGCAGAGCGCGGCCTGCCCGCGGCCGAGTGGGAACGGGGACCCGGTCGGCCGTGCCGTCCGCCCTCTCGTCGTTCCGGTCGCGCGTCGGGTGCGCGAAGTTGAGACATCAGCGTCCTCGGTACGTGGGGCCCCAGGCATCGGCGTTCATGTGGTGGCACCTACGGTGGTCGGTCATTCTCGGGTCATCGGCCGGGCAGGCTCGGAGAATATGAGCCCACCGTTGATCACCGGGCACACACGGTAGTCGCCTTGCGCGAGGGTGCGACGGGCAGTTGTGGAACTTGCCCGCCATCCGTCCCGCTCTGGTATGACCTCTCGCACAAGCGAACGATTTCGCCGGTCGGATACCCGGCCGGCCGACACCCGATCGGCGGTACCGCACCGCATGAACGCGGTACCACCCGCGAACGCGGCAAGCCCCCTCGACCGCCGTCGAGGGGGCTTGCCGGGTGCGGGCGTTATGCCGAGTAGCCCTTCGGCGGGATCAGCGTGGCGAGCTGATCGAAGGAGATCCAGTAGATCTGGTTGCCGCTGAAGGAGGCGGGGTCGGCTATGAGAACGGTGCGGTCCACCTCGTCGTAGCCGAAGACGGTGAAGTAGTGGTAGATCGTCTGGTCCGAGGGGTAACCGGGCGGCTGGTTGCCGGGCGGAGCCACGATGTTGGTCACCAGCGGGTAGTTGCGGTCGATGTCGAAGACGATGTCGTACCAGAGCAGGTCCCGCTGGGCCTGGGTGGGCGGGTCGTTCGGCATCTCCTTGGTCTCGTACCAGCCCCCGCCGAGGTTCGAGTTGAGCACGCTCGTGACCTGGCCGATGTGGTCGGTGCCGTTCTGGGTGGTGCCGAGCTGCCGGGCCAGGTCTGCCTGGCTGGGCGGTGCCATCCGGGCGGAGAGCGCGATGCGGGTGGCGGCCGGACCGCACCAGTAGCCGGTCTCCTGGACCTGGTAGTCGATCTGCAGCCAGTGGGCGCTCTGTGTACGTCCGGCGGCGACCTCCAGCCGGGTACCCGGCTCGTTGCGCCCGCTGACGACGGCCGTACCGGCCTTCGAACCGTGCGCGAGCACGGACACGGACGGGGAGTGCGGTGCGGGCGACGCCTGGGCCAGGGTGGGCTGGAGGAGAGCTCCGACGGCGGCGACGGCGATCGCGGCGGACACGAGTCTCTTGCGCATGAAGGCTCCTGAGGAGGGTGGGGGGCGGCCTTGCGGCAGAAGTGCGTTCGGGAAGCGCTGAGCCGTGCGGGTCAGCGTGAATCAGAGTCGCCGTTGCCGCACGAAGGGCGCAAGCGACGAAAGCCCTGGCTTACGCCGGGACTTGAGAGGCCGTCACACCCTTCCCGCTACCCCCGGGGCTTCATGCTCCGCCGGACCCCGGCGACCGGCGGGACCGCTCCTCGGCGGCCAGCAGGGCCCTGCCCTCCGCGGTCGCGACGTGGAAGGAGCGGCCGGCCTTGCGCACCGTGACGACCAGCCCGGCCGCCCGCAGCACGTTCAGGTGCTGGCTGACGGCGGGGTGGGTCACGTCCAGGAGCCGGGCCGCCCCGACGGTGGAACAGCCGGTGCGGGTGGCGCGCAGGATGCCCGCACGGGTGTGTCCGAGCAGCGGCCCCAGGGGCCCGGCGCCATCGGCGGAACGGGACCTGGCGGCGGGAGCCGGTTCGGCCCAGTCCGGGGCGTGGTGGATGGGATAGACCAGAACGGGCGGCAGGTCCCCGTCGGCCAGCGTGATCGGCGTCGGCCAGCAGAAAAACGATGGCTGGAGTACGAGCCCCCGACCGCGCAGGTGCAGATGCTGATCCACGGGGTACGTCACCTCCAGGACGGGTGACCGCCAGCGGAACTGCGGTCCGAGCCCGGTCAGCAGGCCCTCGGTTCCCCCGTCGAGCAGGCTGTACAGCCGGACGGCGCGATCGGCGTCGACGTGGGCGTGGACGCGCTGCCAGTACGGGGCGAGCGCCTCACGCTGGTACGCACCCAGGGCTCCGCCCAGCCGACGCAGCGCATCGGTGTCGCCTCCGGCCAATGAGCCTACCCACCCGGGCAGTTGACAGGAGGACGCGAGATGGGTCAGGTCGGTCCGCAGCCGTGGCCGCGGGGTGCTCATCAGGATGTCGAGAGCCGCCTGCAGTGTGGCGCCGCCGGATGTGGGAGTGAGGAAGTCGGGCGAGTAGCCGCGCGGAGGCAGGAGCGAGGACAGCAGCCGGGGGCTGTCGGAGAGCCGCGGCCGCACCCAGCGGCGCCATGCGCCGAACACCCTTTCGCCGTCGCGCCGTTGCAGGGTCTGCACACTGTTGCTGATCTCCCAGAGGAAGTCCGGACCGGGAGCCACCCTGACCCTCGCCAGGTCCTCGGACGTGAAGTGCACCCGCAGCATGGCCGCTCCCCCGGGAAGTGAGCTCCTCGGGCCGCAGCGTACCGCTGCTCGGCCGTCGCCCCACCCGGCCCGGACGTGACCGCGCCGGCCGTCCCGGTGCACCGCCGGGGAGGCGGGTCAGCGGGGCAGCCGGCGCGCCCGTCTCACGCCTGGGGAGCCCGGTCGCGCTCGGGGGCGGCTGCGGCCTTGGCCCCACCGGGAAGCTGTACGTGCACCGGGGGCCAGTTGCCCCATCCCGGTGCCGGTTCGGCGGCCACGGCACGCCACCACGGCTCGACCGCCGGTGTGGCGGCGGGTTCGAACGGCTGGCCCGGTCGCGGGGCCGCCATCGTCACTCCGGCGAACTGCGTGGCGCGCATGGACCATTCGGCGGGTTCGGCCCACGGATGCAGGGCGAGGTTGAACGTACCCCAGTGGATCGGCAGCATGACTCCCGCCGACGGGTCGTCGCCCTGGAGGTCGATATGGGCCTGGACCCCCTCGTCGGGGCTCATGTGGATGTCGGGCCAGGCGCCGGGTTCCGGCTTGCTGTCCGTCCGGTCCTTCGGCCAGTACTGGCTGTACGCGCCGATCTGGATCATGGTGGCGTCGAACGGGCCGTGCTCGGCGCCGATCTCCTTGAAGCCGGGGAAGTAGCCGGTGTCACCGCTGTGGTAGATCCGGTGCTCGGGGCCCGCCACGACCCAGGACGCCCAGAGGGTGTGCTGCTGGTTGCGCAGACCGCGCCCGCAGAAGTGCCGGGCGGGCGTCGCGGTCAGGCTGATCCCGGCGACGGTCGTGGACTCGTTCCAGTCGAGCTCGTGGATCCGGTCCAGCGGTACGCCCCAGCGCTCCAGGTGCGCACCGACGCCGAGCGGCACCGCGAAGACCGTGGCGGTGCCCGCGAGGGAGCGGATCGTGGGCAGGTCGAGGTGGTCGTAGTGGTCGTGCGAGATCACCACCACGTCGACCGGGCCGAGGGCGCCGAGCGGCACCGGTGCGGGGTGCACCCGCTTGGGCCCGGCGAAGGCGAAGGGGGAGCAGCGCTCGCCCCAGACCGGGTCGAAGAGCACCCGCCGTCCGTCGATCTCGGCGAGCACGCTGGAATGCCCCATCCAGGTGAGCCGCAGGCCGGAGGCGGGGGGCTCGGCGATGTCGGCGAGGGTCGTGGCGTGCACGGGCACGGTCCCGCTCGGCGCCCTGAGGACGCGCTCCTCCTTGCGGAAGTAGACCTTCGCGAACTCCAGCGCGGACCCGGAGGGTCTGATCCGCGCCCCCACCGGGTTCTGGAAGACCCCGTCGGCGAAGTTGGGAGAACGCCGGATGCGCTCCATACGGGCGCCACCCGGGTCGGCCCCGAAGGCTGCGGGGCGCAGCGCACGCAGCCTGGTGCGGAGCGGAAGGTTGGAGTCAGCGCCGGTCACAAGATCTCCTGAGGGAGTCGGTGTCGTCTCATTATGGACAGGGGGGACGACTGTGCGAGAGCGGAGCACCCAACGGGATGGCTCTCCGGGAGGACCCGTTCAGCCACGCTGCTGTCCGTACACGTGCTCGACGTGGAGCCGCAGGACGATCCGCCGGTCCCTGACCATGGCCTTGCGGTAGTCGTCCCAGTCGGGGTGCTCCCCCTGGACGTCGCGGTAGAGCGTGATCAGCTCCTCGACGGTGGCGTCGCCGGGATCGGCGGCCACCGGGGTGAGCTCGGCCGTGCCGTCCACAACCGTCCAGGCCCAGCGGTCCTGGCTGGTGACGTGGTAGCTCGCCCGCGGGTCCCGCAGCAGGTTCCGGGTCTTGGCCCGGCCCTCGGTGACCGAGACACGGACGATGCGCTCGTCGGGGTAGTAGAAGTGGTTGACATTGGAGAGCTGCGGCCTGCCGTCCCGCCGGAGCGTGACCAGCACACCGCCGTCCTCCTCGGCGACCAGCCGTAGCAGCGCCTGCTGCTGTGCGTCGAATCCCGTCATGCCGAATCCAACGTCCGGTCCGCCCGCAGGATTCCGCATCGAGTGGGGGCTCGTTCCACGACGTCCGGATCCGGCCACCGCCGGGTGCGGACCGGCACCTGGGCCGAGCGCGGGCCGACAGCAGTTCCGCGTGCCGGCCGGCACCCGTCGGGCAGACGCACTCCGGCCACCGGCCGACGATGCGGAGCGGGCCGCATTGACAGTGCGGCACCACCTCCCAATACTGACTGGCGATTCAGTAGCTGATCGTCGGCCGGCACCGGGGGCGGCGGGCCCTCTCCCCGGACCGCGGCACCTCCCCCCGGGCCCGCCCCGATCACCATGGCCGAGGAGTGCCCCCGATGACGACACCTCCGGTGTCCCCGCCCACCCCGTTGATCTCGCTGACCTGGACGGACCACGTCACGGGTCGCCAGGGGCACCTCGTCGTCGACCGACTGGTGCGCGGGGTGTCCAGCGGCGGGCTGCGCATGCGGGCGGGCTGCACCCTGGACGAGGTGGCCGGGCTGGCGCGCGGCATGACCATGAAGGAAGCTCTCCACTTCGACGCGGACCGGCCCGGGGCGCGCTACATACCGCTGGGCGGCGCCAAGGGTGGCATCGACTGCGACCCGCGTGATCCGGCGGCGTACGGCATCCTGGTGCGCTATCTGCGTGCGGTACGTCCGTACGTGGAGAGCGTCTGGACGACGGGCGAGGACCTGGGGGTCACCCAGGACCTCGTCGACCGGGCCGCCGTGGAGGCCGGGCTCGTCTCCACCGTCCAGGCGGTCTACCCCCTGCTCGACGACGAGGCGGGGGCGCGCAGGCGGCTGGCCGACGCCTTCGCCGTCGAGGTGGACGGTATCGGCCTGGACGAGCTGGCCGGCGGCTGCGGAGTCGCCGAGTCCGCGCTCGCCGCACTGGACGGGGCGGGGGTCGCCCACCGCGACGCCCGGGTCTCCCTCCAGGGGCTCGGCACCATGGGCGGGGCGACCGCCCGGTTCCTGTCCCGGGCCGGCCTGCGGGTGGTCGCCGTCGCCGACGTCAAGGGCACGATCGCGAATCCGGCCGGCCTCGACGTCGAGGCCCTCCTGGGCGCCCGCGACGCCTACGGCACGGTGGACCGCGGCGTGCTGCGCGACACCGATCAGGAACTGCCCGCCGACGCCTGGCTGGCCCAGGACGCGGACGTGCTCGTACCCGCGGCCGTCTCCTACGCCATCGACTCGACGAACCAGGCCCGGATCACCGCCCGTTGGGTCGTCGAGGCCGCCAACATGCCGGTCCGGCCCGAGGCCGAGTCCCTGCTCACCGCGCGCGGGATCACGGTGCTGCCCGACGTGGTCGTCAACTCCGGTACCAACGCGTGGTGGTGGTGGACCCTGTTCGGCGACATCGGCGCCGACGCGGACGAGGCCTTCGCACACATCCGACGCTCCATGCGCGCCCTCGTCGCACTCGTGCTGGCCCGCGCCGCGACGGACGGCTGCACTCCGCGTGCGGCAGCGCACGCTGTCGTCGCCGACCGGCTGCCGGTGATCGCCGACCGCTTCGGCTGGTACCGATGACGACGGTGCCGCCCCCGGACCGCTCCGGAGCGGTCATTGGCTAGGCTGACGCCGTGGCAAGAGTGCGGTTGGGTGTGGCGGAGCGACGCGAGGAGCTGCTGCGTGCTGCCGTCGAGCAGATCGAGGTACGCGGCGTCGCGGCGGTACGGATCGCGGATGTCGCATCCGTGCTCGGTGTGAGCAACGCCCTTGTGCTGTACCACTTCTCCACCAAGGAGAAGCTGGTCGCCGCCGCCTTCGCGCACGCCGCCGAAGCCGATCTCGCCCATCTGCGCAAGCTGCTGAGCCGACGCACCACCGCGATCCGCAGACTGCGTGCCGCCGTGCGCTGGTACGCGCCGACGGGTCAGGCCAAGGGCTGGCGGCTGTGGATCGAGGGCTGGGCGGCCTCCCTCCGCGACCCGGCGCTGCGCAATGTCGCGGGCGATCTCGACCAGCAGTGGAAGGCGGAGCTGGCCGAGGTCATCGAAGAGGGCGCGGCTGCGGGCGAGTTCCAGTGCGACGACCCCATGTCCGTCGCCTGGCGGCTGACCGCGCTGCTGGACGGCCTGGCGGTGCAGATGACCTCGTACGCGGGTCCGCTGTCCCGGACCACGATGCTGGAGTGGACCGAGGAGGCGCTAGCCCGCGAACTGGGCATCGACCACGAGACCCTGACGGCTTGACAGGTTGACGGCTCGTCGTCGACTTGTTGACCGCTTGACGATTTGTCGACAGCTTGACGGCTTCGTGGCGGCGGCCTCCCAGGGCGCCGGTCAGGTCTGACGCAGTGGCGCGTAGGACTCACCCTGGAGCCCGAACGTCCACGCGACGCCCTCCCTCGCCGTCCTGGTGCGCGGCGGCACTCGCAGCCAGTACGTGCGATGCGTCCCGTCCGGCTCCGGAGTGGAGTTGACCACCTCCACCATGGCCACGTCCTCGTCGCCTTCGAGCGGGATCCGCCAGAGGACGCCCGTCTCGTCCCGGTGCACCGGTTCGGCTCCGGACTCGGTGAGATAGCGGTCGTACCCGTAGAACTCCAGCATCACGCGGCGCAGCTCCGCGTTCTCCTCGGCACGGATCCGCTCGGGAGTCAGCGTGCCCAGCCCTGTGAGGAATGCGGCGGGGACGGGCATACCGCGCCAGGCGTACAGGGCGAAGCCGTCGCGGTAGGCGAGTGCGGGACCGTCACCGCTGTCCAGCCGGCCCGCCTCGTCCCGGTGCAGCGCATCGGGACGTTCGCTCATCACCACGGTGCGCTCGTAGGGCCACCACCAGCCCGCGTTCCTCGCGACGGCGGAGAGGCCGGCGAGCCGGTCGCCCCGCCCGTCGAAGGCGGCCAGCCAGGCCGCGTCGTGCTGGCCCAGGACGGCGTCGAGCAGCACCAGCCGGACACCCGACTCGTCCTCGGGCTTCACGGCCAGGTCGGCCACGACCCCCGCACGTATGCGGTCGGCGAGCGCCGACGTGCTCTCCCAGAGCTGTGCGCCGGTGGCGGACCACAGCGCGGACCAGCCGCCCGGGCCCAACTCGTCGTACATACGGCGCCGCTCCTCCGCCCAGGGCCGAGTCCGTACCTCGTCACGCACCGACCGCCCCGCGTCGGTCAGCTTCTCCACCGCCTCGACGGCGGCCCTGGGCGATTCGGCCCAGACGAACTCCGCCGGCTCGGCCAGTCCCGCGCTGCGGTAGGCGAGCCGCACCCCGTACTCGGCCGCTCCCCGGTCCGCCGCGCCGGTCGCCGCCGCCACGGCCCGCCAAGAGTCCACGTACTGCATCGGTTTCCCCGTCCCCTGTACCTGTGCGCCTGTGCGCCTGATGCTTTGAGCTTCTGAACGTTTCCGGTTTCTCAGTCCGCGACGATGCGGACCGCCCCCGGTGCGTACTCGCGCTGGCGCACCACCCGGAACCAGCCCTTGGGCAGCGAGATCACCGCGTGTTCCTCGTGCACCACACGTCCGCCGTCGGGGAGGTGGAGCAGCATCGGGCCGAACACCCCGGCCTCCCGGATCAGCCGTCCCGGCCCCGGCACGGCGTGCGCGTGTCCGGTGACCTCGCCGAGCGCGAGGACCAGCCGGCCGCGCCCGTCGCGCAGTTCGCCCGGTGCCTCCACCAGGTTCGCGGGCACCGCGGACTCCTCCAGCGCCATGATCAGTACGTCGCCCTGCCGGTACACAGACGTCTCCCCTCCGCGGCGGCACCCGCTGTGCCGGCCACATGGAAAACGCTACGGCGGGGGTCTGACACACGGCTCAACGACCGCCGGCGGACCGGGCCCGGTCGCCTCGTTGTCAGTGGGCCTTGATAAACCTTGCGGACATCAATCAGTCGCCGTCATCAGGAGCTCAGAGCCATGTCCGATGCGGACCACCTGCACGAGTTGCTCGGCCTCCCGGCCGTCGATTTCCAGTCCGGGACGAACGACAGCCGCCGGCCGGCCGCCGACGCGGCGGCCTGGCGTGTCTCGATCGAGCCGTACGAGGACGAGGACCGCACCTGGGAGCAGGAGTTCGCCGCGTTCCTGGACGAGGTGGACCCGGCGGGTGTCCGCGCGCTGATCATCGGGCAGTGGGGCGAGTCGTACGAGGAGAAGTCGTCGTATCCGATCGGCCTGGTCATCGCCGCGGCCGAGCGGCTGACGTCGCTGGAAGCGGTATTCGTCGGCGATCTGACGGGTGAGGAGGCGGAGATCTCCTGGATCGAGCAGAGCGATGTCACCGCACTGCTCAGCGCTTTCCCCGCGCTCGTGGAGCTCGGGGTGCGTGGCGGTACCGAACTCGTCTTCCCGGCCACGAAGCACGAGAAGCTGCGTTCACTCACCATCGAGACCGGCGGGCTTCCGGTGGCGGTGGTGCGCGGGGTGTTGGACAGTCAACTGCCCGCGCTGGAGCGGCTCGACCTCTGGATGGGTGTCTCCGCCTACGGGGGCGACACGAACGTGTCGGACCTGGCTCCGCTGCTGTCGGGGACGCGCTTCCCGGCCCTGCACCACCTCGGTCTGCGCAACAGCGAGGTGGAGAACGAGATCGCGGCCGCCGTCGCGTCGGCCCCGATCGTGGCCCGGCTGCGCACCCTCGATCTGTCCTGCGGCACACTCGGCGACGAGGGCGCGGCGGCCCTGCTGGAGGGTCAGCCGCTGACGCACCTCGACGTCCTCGATCTGCACCACCACTTCCTCACCGAGCCCATGGAGCGCCGGGTCGTGGAGGCCCTGGAGCCGCATGGGGTGCGGGTCGATCTGTCGGAGCGCTGCAAACCGTGGGGCGACCGCGGGGCAGCGGGCCGCTACGTCACGGTGTCGGAGTGAGTGCCCGATGACGGACGTCGAGCACCCCGAGACCTTCCACGGTCTGCCCGTCTTCACCCTTCCTCCCCCGAGCGACGAGGAGGCTGCCCCGGCTGCGCTGCCCGCGGCGGACACCGTGGCCTGGCGGCTGGAGTGCGTATGGGAGGGGCCGGGATTCCCGGCGCTCTGGCAGCACTTCCTCGACACGGTCGACCCTGCGGGAGTCCGGTCCCTGTTGATCGGCCCCTGGTGGCCGGACGACTACACGTCCTTCGCTCCGGTGGCCGAGCTGATCGCCTCCCACGCGAGCCGCTTCCCGGCGCTGCGCGGGCTGTTCCTCGCCGATGTCGTCGGCGAGGAGTGCGAGGTGTCGTGGCTGGAGATGTCGGACGTCACCGATCTGATCGAGGCTTTCCCTCAGCTTGAGGAGCTGGTGGTGCGCGGCGGCGGGGATCCCGTTCCCGAGAGGGAGAAGCTGCGGCTGCGCCGGCTGAGGCATACGGCCCTGACGTCGCTGAGGTTCGAGTCCGGCGGCCTGCCCGGACATGTCGTCCGGGCGGTCGCCGCCGGCGAACTGCCGGCGCTGGAGCGGCTGGAGCTCTGGTTCGGTGCTTCCTGGTACGGGGGCGACGCCACGGTGGAGGACATGCGGCCGATCCTGTCCGGCGGCAGCTTTCCCCGTCTGCGCCATCTCGGCCTGCAGAACAGCGAGATCCAGGACGAGATCGCCGCGGCGGTGGCCTCCGCCCCGGTCGTCGCCCAGCTGGAGTCGCTCGCGCTCTCCATGGGAACGCTCAGCGACACGGGCGCCCTGGCACTTCTCGGCGGTCAGCCGCTCACGCATCTGGCCTCACTGGATCTGCACCACCACTACCTCACCGATCCGGTGATGTCGCGTGTCCGGGAGATGTGTGCCCGCGAGGGCGTTCACGTCGACCTCGACGAGGCGGACTACTGGGACCCCGAGGACGACGAGCCACGTTATGTCGCGGTCAGCGAGTAGCGCGCCGCGGCTGGTGGCCGTCGGCAATCCCGGCAGCCGCCGGGTCGGCCTCTTCCAGGACGCCGTACGCGCCGCGGGGCTGCCGCGGGCCCGCACGGTGTCCTGGCTCGATGTGCTGAAGGGCGAGGCGGACTTCCTGCCCGGGGAGACCGTGCGCATCGACTCACCGGGCGAGGACCCCGAGGTCGACCACCTGCTGCGCGGGACCGACGACCCGACGCGGGTGGAGGGCTCGGCCCTCTGGTACGCGCGCTTCACCGCCGCCGTACGGGACGTGGCACGGGCCGCGACGACGGCGGGTGCGCGCCTGCTGGACAGCCCCGGCGACATCGCGGTGCTCTTCGACAAACGGCTGTGCCACGGGGTCCTGGATGCCGCGGGCGTCCCCGTTCCCCCCTCGCCGACATCGGGACCGGGCGTGCCTCCGGTGGGGGGCTGGGCCGATGTGCGTGCGCTGATGGCGGACCACCGCATGCCGCGGGTGTTCGTGAAGCCCGCGCACGGGTCCTCCGCCTCCGGGGTGATGGCCGTGGAGACTGCCGGTCCCGGCCGGATCCGGGCGGCCACCTCGGTCGAGCGGGATCCGGCCGGCCGGCTCTACAACTCGCTCCGGGTGCGTCGCCTCACGACGGAGCGGGAGGTCGCATCGATCGTCGACGCGCTCGCGCCGGACGGACTGCACGTCGAGCGCTGGCTGCCGAAGGCCTCGCAGCGGGGGCGGGTCGCGGATCTGCGGGTCGTGGTGGTCGACGGCCGCGCGACCCATGCCGTCGTCCGCACCAGCCGCTCCCCCATGACCAATCTGCACCTCGGCGGAGCGCGCGGCGATCTCGACGAGGTGCGGACCGCCGTCGAGGCGGCGGGCGGCAGCTGGAGCGAGGCGCTGGCCGTGTGCGAGAGGGCGGCCGCCGTCTTCCCGGACACGTTGTGTGTGGGCGTGGACCTCCTCCCCGCCACCGGCTGGCGGCGCTTCGCCGTCGGCGAGGTCAACGCCTTCGGCGATCTGCTGCCGCGGCTGACCGGTCTGCCGGGCAGCGGCGCAGAAGGCCTGGACACCTACGCGGCGCAGATCGCCGCCGTACTGAAGCGAGCAAGGAACCACCGTGTCAGCGCAACACCCTGAATCGCCCTCGGGCGTCACCGACGCCGTCGACCCGGACATGAGTCAGGTCGTGGGCAGCCACGATCTGCTCCTCGTCACCCTGGACACCCTGCGCCACGACGTCGCGGTGGAACTCGCCGCCGCCGGGCGCATCCCGAACCTGGCCAGGCATCTGCCGGGCGGCGTCTGGGAGGAACGGCATGCCCCGGGGAGCTTCACCTACGCCTCGCACCAGGCGATCTTCGCGGGGTTCCTGCCCACGCCGGCCTCCCCGGGGCCGCATCCCCGGCTGTTCGCCGCGCGGTTCGCCGGCAGTGAGACCACGGCGGATCGCACCTTCGTCTTCGATGCGCCCGACCTGGTCTCGGCGCTCGCGGGGGCCGGATACCGCACGGTGTGTATCGGCGGGGTGGGGTTCTTCAACCGGCAGGCGCCGCTGGGCTCGGTGCTGCCCGGGCTGTTCCAGGAGGCGCACTGGGAGCCGGAGTTCGGCGTGGCCTCGCCCACCTCGTTCGAGGCGCAGGTGGCCCGCGCCGAGCAGGTCGTCCGGGATCTCCCGGACGGTCAGCGGCTGTTCCTCTTCGTCAACGTGTCGGCCCTGCACCAGCCGAACTGGTTCCACCGGCCGGACGCCACCCGTGACGCGGGCGACAGCCGCGCCACCCATGCGGCGGCGCTGGAGTACGTGGACGCCCACATCGGCCGCCTCTTCGCGGCCGCGAGCAGCCGCCGCCGCGCCTTCGCCATCGTCTGCTCGGACCACGGCACTGCGTACGGCGACGACGGCTACACCGGTCACCGGCTCGGCCACGAATCCGTCTGGACCGTTCCGTACGCGCACTTCTTCCTGGAACCGGGGGCCACCGCACGATGACCAGTCGGCACACCACTCGCCCGTACCGGAGCTACGTCTACGCCTATCCGCACAAGACGGCGTACGCCAGGCTCGCCGAGCACCCCGCCGGCCGGCCCGCGCTGCGTGACCTGTGGGCGGGTGAGAGCAAGGACGCGCTCTCCCTGTACCTCCACATACCCTTCTGCGAGGTCCGCTGCGGCTTCTGCAACCTGTTCACCCGGATCGGCGCGCCCGAAGAGCTCACCACCCGCTATCTCGACGCCCTGGACCGGCAGGCGACCGCCGTGCGGGAGGCGCTGGGCGACGGGGAACCGGTGCGCTTCGCCGCGGCCGCGTTCGGTGGAGGGACGCCGACGTTCCTGACGGCGGGCGAGCTGGAGCGCCTGTGCGACATCGCGGAGAAGCGCATGGGCGCCGATCTGCGGTCCGTGCCGCTCTCCGTCGAGACCTCGCCGTCGACCGCCACGGCCGACCGGCTGGCCGTCCTCGCGGACCGGGGGACGACCAGGATCAGCATCGGGGTGCAGAGCTTCGTCGAGGCCGAGGCGCGGGCGGCGGTCCGCCCGCAGCGGCGGTCCGACGTCGAGGCGGCCCTCGGCCTGATCAGGGACAGCGGCATCCCGGTCCTCAACATCGACCTCATCTACGGCATCGACGGCCAGACCGAACGGAGCTGGCGCACCTCACTGGACGCGGCGCTCCGGTGGCGGCCGGAGGAGCTGTACCTCTACCCGCTCTACGTCCGCCCGCTGACCGGCCTGGGCAGGCTCGGGGACGCCCAAGAGGCCACCGATGAGGCCGCGGCGGACGCGGCCTGGGACGAGCAGCGGCTGCGGTTGTACCGGGCCGGCCGCGACCATCTCCTCGCCCACGGCTACGAGCAGGTGTCGATGCGGATGTTCCGCCGCGCCGGCGCCCCGCGGACCGAGGGCCCCGACGACTACGCCTGCCAGACCGACGGCATGATCGGCCTGGGCTGCGGCGCCCGCTCGTACACGTCGCGGCTGCACTACTCCTTCGACTACGCGGTGGAGATGCGCGAGGTGCGGGCGATCATCGACGGCTACACGGCCACCGAGGACTTCTCGCACGCCGAGGTGGGCCGGTTCACCGACGGCGACGAGGCGCGCCGCCGCCACCTCCTGCAGTCCGTCCTGCAGGCCGAGGGCCTGCGCCTGTCCGAGTACCGCGAGCGCTTCGGCACGGACCCGGACGAGGACTTCCCCGAGGAGCTCGCCCGGTTCGACGCCCGGGGCTGGCTCGACCGGGACGCTGCGGGCGCCGGCCTGCTGCGCCTCTCGCCCGAGGGGCTCGCCCACTCGGACGCCCTGGGCCCCGATCTCTTCTCCCCCGCCGTACGGGCCGCGATGGCCGCGTACGAGCTGAAGTGAGGCCCACATGGACCTGACGATCCTCTACCGCGGTCCGCTCGCGTCGTGCGATTACGACTGCCCGTACTGTCCGTTCGCCAAGCGGCGCGACAGCCGGGAGCAACTGCGGGCGGACCGGGCCGCGCTGGAGCGCTTCACGGCGTGGGTGGCAGCGCAGACCGGTGACCGGATCTCGGTGCTCTTCACCCCGTGGGGCGAGGGGCTGGTCCGCTCCTGGTACCGCCGTGCGGTGGTGGAGCTGGCCCTGCTGCCGCACGTCAGCCGGGTGGCGATCCAGACGAACCTCAGCGGCCGTACGCAGTGGCTGGCCTCGGCAGGTGCCGCGGGCCGCGACAAGATCGCGCTGTGGTGCACGTACCACCCGGGCCAGACACCGTACGAACGGTTCCTCGGGCGGTGCGGGGAGCTGGTGACCCTGGGAATCCGACACAGCGTGGGTGTCGTCGGGCTCGACGCCCACCTCGGCGAGGCGCGGCGGCTGCGGGCGGCCCTTCCCGAGGAGGTCTACCTCTGGGTCAACGCCGCCGAGGGGCACACCTATACGGACGAGGAGGCGGACCGGTGGACGGAGATCGACCCGCTGTTCCCCTACAGCCGGCATCCGCACCGCTCGGCGGGTCTGCCCTGCCGGACCGGTGAGTCGGTGATCTCGGTGGACGGGGACGGCACGGTGCGCCGCTGCCACTTCGTCCGCGCCGAGCTCGGCAATCTCTACGACGGCGGCTACCGCGCGGCACTGGGGCCCCGGGCCTGCCCGCTCGCCGTCTGCGACTGCCACATCGGGTACGTGCACCTGGAGACGCTGCCGCTGTACGACGTCTTCGCCGGCGGGGTGCTGGAGCGCATACCGGCGCTGCCGCTGTCCTCGGTCGCCCCGAGTCCCCGGGGCGACTGAGAGGGCCCGGTAATTGGGGGGTGGGTGAAGGAGCGGGGCTGGGCGCGTGCAGCTGCAAGGCGGAGGATTGAGGCATGGCGAATGGGCCTCCCCTGCTCGAGCGCAGCCCAGAGCTCGGGGAACATGGTGATTGACGACAACGCCGCAGATGCGCGTGACCGGCCCGGCGACGCCGCCCCCCAATTACCGGACCCTCTGAGGACGGCGGGCCCTCAGAGCGGCAGCAGGTCGGGCCGCTTGGCCTCCACATGGTCGCCCGAGGACTCGCCGCGCAGCCGTCGGCCGATCCACGGAACGAGGTACTCGCGTGCCCAGTGGATGTCGTCGCGCCGTACTTCGAGGGTTCCGCGCTGTGCCTGCGGCGGCCACTCCTGGTCCGGGTCGGCCGGCACGTCGAGGCCGAGGACCTGGGCGGCACGCAGTGCGACCCTGGTGTGCCCCTCGGGCGACAGGTGCAGCCGGTCGTTGTCCCAGGCCCGCCGGTCCTGGACCGAGCGCAGGGACCACAGGTCGAGGACCGGGCAGTCGTAGCGGTCGGCGATGGACCGCACATGGGCTGTGTAGGTGGCGATCTTGCCGCGCAGATGCCGCAGCACCGGAACGTTGCGGGTGTCGAAGCCGGTGGTGACCATGACCGTGCCGACCGACCGGGTCAGGTCGGCCACCGCACGCTCGAAGCGCTCGGCCACGTCGTCGGGATCGGTGCCCGGCCGGATGATGTCGTTGCCGCCGGCGCAGAAGCTCACCAGATCGGGGGCGAGTTCCTTGGCGCGCGGCACCTGCTCCTCGACGATCTGGTCGAGGAGACGTCCTCGTACGGCGAGATTGGCGTACCTGAAGTTTCCGTGAGCGGTGCCTGTCGCCGCACCGAGGTCCGGGAGCTGGTCCGCGAGGAGTACCGCGAACCGGTCCGCCCAGCCGACGAAGGTTCCGTCCGGGCCGGGGTCACCGACTCCCTCGGTGAAGCTGTCGCCAATCGCCGCGTACGACCCGATGGCGCCCCGTTGGTTGATGACGCCCTGCTGGATGTTGTTCGAATCGTCTGCCACAAGGGCATATCCTGCACCGCCGAATGTGACCTACGCGACCGTAATATGGGGTTGACGGGTGGTGAGATAGACCACCCGGTCAGTTTTTGGTAAAGGGGGAATAAGTGCGGCTCCCAGCGCCCACGTCCAAGTGCCGGACGCCATAAGCAGAGGGACGGTGCGCCACCGCGCACCGTCCCTCCATGCATTGCTCAGGCCCGGGTCACCGGACCGGTGTTGCCCGGATCAGACGTTGATCCCGTGCGACGCCAGGTAGGCGATCGGGTCGATGTCCGAGCCGTACGCCGGACCCGTGCGGACCTCGAAGTGGAGGTGCGGGCCGGTGGCGTTGCCGGTCGAACCGGACAGGCCGACCTGCTGGCCCGCGGTCACGGTCTGGCCGGCCGAGACGGACAGCGAGGACATGTGGCCGTACTGCGAGTAGTGGCCGTCGGCGTGCTTGATGACAACCTCGTTGCCGTACGCGCCGCCCCAGCCGGCGGTGACGACGGTGCCGGAGGTGATCGCCTTCACGCTCGTGCCGGTCGACACGGGGAAGTCGATGCCGGTGTGGCTGCCGCTGGACCAGTTGGCACCGGAGGCGCGGTAGGCGGTGGTGTGGTTGCCCGGGACCGGGTGCACGTAACCGGAATCGTTGCTCTGGGAGGCCGGGGCCGAGGTCTCCTCGGACGACGAGGCGTCGGAGGAGGAGTCCGAGGTCGTGGAGGCCTTCATCTCGGTCTTGACCGGGGCCTTGGAGGCGGCCTTCGACGGGGTGGTGGCACCCGTGGAGGCGGTCGAGTTCTGGCTCACGGTCTTGCCGCCGAGCGTCAGCTTCATGCCCGGGAAGATCAGGCTCGGGTCGTCACCGACGACCTTGCGGTTGTCCTGGTACAGCTTCTCCCAGCCGCCCTTGAGCTTGTGCTCGGCAGCGATCTTCGACAGGTAGTCGCCGGAGACCACGGAGTACGTCTTGGAGCCGGCCTGCTTGTTCGCCACCGGCTTGGCCGGGGTGGCGTGCGTGGCGGCGGCCGACTTCGAGGTGGCGGGAGCGGCCTGCTCCGCGGCGTTGGCACCGGTGGCGCCGAGCAGCGGAAGGGCGATAACGGCTCCACCGGCACTCGCGACGACGACGCCACGGGCGATGATGCTGGGCTTGGGACGACGGTGCTTACCCGATATGGGCATGAAGGTTTTCCTCTCCGGCGCCTACGAGGTGAGCTGTCGGGTTCGGACTGGAGATGTCCGGTCGCGACTGGCGCGACTTCACCCCGAGCCGGCCGGATTCCCGGTCGGCGGCTTACCTGGTTCCCCCGCTCCTGCCACGCGGTGAGTGGGTGCGAATTCCGGGCGGCGGCAGGATTAGGCGGTCCGTCCGGATTGCAGCGAACGTAAGCGAGCCGGGACGACGGAAACAAGCCACGGGTTCCGTACGGGATTCCGTTCCGCGAAATCGGCGAGGAATTCCGGTCACACTCCGTGGATTACGGATCTTGGCTTTCCGCACGGTGCACGGAATACCCCGACGCCCCACCGCCACACACCGTCACGGATATGATCCCGCTCACGAGGGGCCGACCATCTCCCGCGCAAGCGGGGCATGTTCATCCAAAAGCCCCAATTCAGACATGTCATGCCCATCGCCCCATCCCGTCATGACATCCACACCGATCGGGCCCCTCCCAGCCGTCACGCCGACCCGGCGCGCCGACCCGCCGGGCGGGCCCGAAGTGCGGGCACGCCCAAGATGATTGCCCGAGGAATCAATGTCGTATCGTCACGAGAGTGGACCCGCGGGCGACACGCGCCTGCGGCAGAGCCTCCAGGAGTGACCGTGACGCAGCAGCTGCCGCAGACCCCGTCGACGGAGCCCGAGCTGGCGGGTGTCCGCAATTTCCGTGATGTGGGCGGCCTGCCCACCTCGGACGGCCGCCGGGTGCGGTACGGGCGGCTGTACCGCAGTGGTCACCTGGCGCACGCCACGGCCGAGGACGCCGCGTTCCTCACCGGCCTCGGACTGCACACCGTCTTCGACTTCCGCAACGTGGCCGACCACAAGCTGGACGGCCTGGACGTCGAGCTGCCGGGCGTACGCAATGTGAGCATCCCGCTCAGCGACCCGGCGGACGGCGCCGAGTTCTGGCGGATGGTGCGCGACGGCGACATGGACGAGCTGCGGTCGATCCTGGCCGACGGCAAGGGATCCGACCGCATGATCGCTTCCTACCGCCGGATCATCCTCGACCGTACGGCCGAGCACAGCCGGGTACTGCACGCCCTGGCCGAGGACAGCGTGCCCGCCCTGATGCACTGCGCCGCGGGAAAGGACCGCGCGGGCCTCTCGATCGCGGTGTCCCTGCTCGCCGTCGGCGTCGAGCGCGAGGCCATCGAGGCCGACTACCTCAAGTCCAACGACGCGCACCGCCGCTACAAGGTGCGCCGCAGCGACCCCTCCCCCGCCGGAATGTCGCCCGAGGTGATGGAGCTGCTCAACCCGCTCTTCGGCGCCCACCCCGACTACCTCGCCGCCGCCTTCACCACCATCGACGAGACCTGGGGCACCACCGACCGTTACCTCGCCGACGGCCTCAAGATCACCCCGGAGACACGGGAGCGGCTGCGCGAGCGCCTTCTCGACGAGATCTGACCGGCCGGCGCCCGCGCCCGTGGCTACTGGTTGTGCATCCCGACGGCGAACAGCAGATAGAGGAAGCCCGCGATGATGTGCCCGGCCACCAGGTAGGCGAAGAGCCTGATGACGAGCCCGCGGGGCATCTTCTTCTCCTGCGGGTCGTAGTTCTTGGGGCGGCCCGGGCCGAGCGGGTCGTAGTTCTCGGAATCGGACATGACAGGTCCTCTCTGACGACCGGCGGGCCGGTTGCGGGGACGGCGCCTCAGCGACGGTGGATCCCGCTGCCGAGGCACAGCTCGGCGGCGGGGCTCTGCAGCAGGGTGTGGACGAAGAGCAGCTCGGCACCGTCGCGGTCCAGGGCCGCGATCCGGTGCGGAGTGAGCGAGTCGAAGTGCGCACTGTCACCGGGAGCGAGGTCGTGGACGGTGTCCCCGAGGGTCACCCTGAGGTGTCCGGCCAGGACGTAGAGCCACTCCTCGCCGGGGTGGACGCGCACCAGGTCGCCCTGGGCTCCGTGCGGGACGCGGACGCGCAGGGCCTGCATCGCCCGGCCGGGCCCCCCGGCCTGCTGATACATCCAGCCGTCCGCCTCGGCCCCCTCGAACCTGCGGCCGCGGACGATCGCGTCACGTTCCGGGGGGATCTCGCCGAGCAGCTCGGAGACCGTCGTACCGTAGATCCTGGCAAGTCCGAGCAGCATCGGCAGCGAGGGCTGACGCCGGCCCGTCTCGAGCCGGGACAGGTGGGCGGGAGAGAGTCCGGCCCGCTGGGCGGCGGTCTCCAGGGTGAGACCACGGCTGCGGCGCAGATCGCGCAGGCGCGGCGCGACGCCGGGCAGCTCGTCGGCCACCCCTCCTTCTGGAGGATTCATATCCTCATTGGGCCAGGAACTTTCCTCGGAGGCAAATTTCTTGCCTCCGAGGCAAATCCCTCGGAGTCGGTCAGCGGTTGGCGACGGCCTGCTTCACCAGGGTCCGTCCGAAGTCCCACATCAGTCCGCCGCCGCTGTGCGCGTCGTCCATCACGGCCGTGAACGCGCCCACAAAGCGATCCACGTCCCCCTCGTCGATCACGAGGGGCGGAATCAGCTTGATCACTTCGAGGTGGTCACCGGAGACCTGGGTCAGGATCCGGTGCTTCTGGAGCAGCGGCACGACCACCATCTGCGCGAAGAGTCCCTTGCGGGCCGCCTGCAGCATGGTCCAGCGGCTGCGCAGCTTGAGCGAGCTCGGCCGGCCGAACTCGATGCCGATCATCAGCCCGCGCCCCCGCACCTCGTGCAGCAGCTCGTACTGCCCGACGAGCGCGGCCAGCCGTTCGCGGAGCAGGTCGCCGGTGCGGCGCGCGCCCGCCACCGTCTCCTCGTCCTCCATCACCGCGAGGACCGCGAGTCCGGCCGCCATCGCCTGGGCGTTGGAGCCGAAACTCGCGGAGTGGACCAGGACCCGGTCCATCGAGGAGTAGACGCGTTTGAAGATCCAGTCCTTGCCGAGGGTCGCCCCCACGGGCACGTAGCCGCCGGAGAGCGCCTTGGCGACGCAGACCAGATCCGGTTCCACGCCCTCCTCGTGCTGGTACGCGTAGAAGTCCCCGGTCCTGCCGAGGCCCGTCTGCACCTCGTCCGCGATGAGCAGGGCCTTGTGCTTGTGCAGCAGCTCCTGGGCCTCCCGCAGGAACCCGGGCGGCGAGGCGTGCACCCCTTTGCCCTGGATCGGTTCGACGACGAGCCCCGCCACGTCGCCGCGCTTCAGCTCACGGCGCAGGGCGTCGAGGTCACCGAGGGCGATGGCGGTGTCGGGCAGCAGCGGCGCGAAGCCGTCCCGGAAACCGGCCTCGCCGTTGACCGAGAGCGAGCCGGTTGTCAGCCCGTGGAAGGCATGCGTGCAGTACAGGATCCTCGGCTTGCCGGTGGCGTACCGGGCGAACTTGAGGGCGGTCTCCACCGCCTCCGTGCCGCTGTTGCCGAAGAAGACCCGGTCCAGGTGCGGGCTGTGCGTGAGCAGCTTCTCGGCCAGCAGGCCCGGCAGCGGCTGGCAGTCGAACCGGGTGAGGTCGGCGAGCGAGGCGTCCAGGACGTCGTGCAGTGCCTTGCGTACGACGGGGTGGTGCCGGCCGAGCCCCATCACCCCGAAACCGGCGAGCATGTCCAGGTAGTCGTTGCCCTCCGCGTCCCAGAAGTGCGCGCCCTCGGCCCGTTCGTAGACCTTGTCGAAGCCGATGGTGTGCAGCATGCGCGGGAGCTGGTGGTTGAGGTGCTTGGTGTGCAGCTCGTAGCGTTCGGCGCCGCGCTCCGAGAGGAGCCGTGCCAGGTCGAAGCCCTTGGGCCCGTCGTCTTTCATGCCCCGCTCTCCTTGTGCCCGTTGTCCGGGGCGTCCGGCCCCTTGCCCGTGGCCGCGTCCCGGGCGGTCAGCGCGGCGCTGATCCGGCCCGCGATCTCGACCGGTGTGAGTCCGATGTCGGCCAGGATCTCGGCCCGTTTCCCGTGGGCGAGGAACTGGTCGGGAATGCCGAAGGTCCGCAGCGGTACGTCGACGCCCGCGTCCCGCAGCGCCTGTCCGACCGCCGAACCGACGCCTCCCGCCCGGCTGTTGTCCTCGACGACGGCGACGAGCCGGTGCTGCGCGGCGAGCGGCGCGAGCTGCTCGTCGACCGGCTTGACCCAGCGGGGGTCGACCACGGTGCAGCGGATGCCGGCGCCCGTCAGCAGATCCGCGGCCCGCAGGCAGACGGGGGCCATAACGCCGACCGCGACCAGCAGCACGTCGGCGTCCTCGGCGCGGTGCAGGACGTCCATGCCGCCGATGGTGCCGATCGCGGGGACCGGTTCCCCCACCGACTCCTTCGGGAACCGGATCAGTGTCGGAGCGTCGTCGATGTCGACGGCCTCGCGCAGTTCGGCGCGCAGCCGCTCCGCGTCGCGCGGTGCGGCGATCCGCAGGCCCGGCACGACCTGGAGGACGGACATGTCCCACATGCCGTTGTGGGAGGCCCCGTCCGGCCCGGTGACCCCGGCCCGGTCGAGCACGAACGTCACACCGCACCTGTGCAGGGCGACGTCCATGAGCAGCTGGTCGAAGGCCCGGTTGAGGAAGGTGGCGTACACGGCGACGACGGGGTGCAGTCCCCCGGTCGCCAGCCCGGCCGCCGAGACCGTGGCGTGCTGCTCGGCGATCCCGACGTCCCAGACACGGTCGGGGAAGGCCTCGGCGAACTTCGTCAGCCCGACGGGATGCAGCATCGCCGCCGTGAGGGCGACGACGTCCGGCCGCTCCGCGCCGATCAGCGCGATCTCGTCCCCGAACACGGAGGTCCAGGACGGACCGGCCGCGGGAGCGAGCGGGGCGCAGGTCAGCGGGTCCATCGCGCCGACGGTGTGGAAGCGGTCGGCCTCGTCCCGGAGTGCGGGGAGGTAGCCGCGGCCCTTCTCGGTGAGACAGTGCACGAGCACGGGGCCGTGGAAGCGTTTCGCGCGGTGGAGCGCGGACTCGACGGCCGCGGTGTCGTGGCCGTCGATCGGTCCGACGTACTTCAGGCCGAGGTCCTCGAACATGCCCTGCGGCGCGAAGGTGTCCTTGAACCCCTTCTTGGCACCGTGCAGCGACTCGTACAGCGGCTGCCCGATGACGGGGGTCTGCTGCAGGACTCCCTTGCCCCATGAGAGGAAGCGCTCGTAGCCGTCGGTGGTGCGCAGGGTGGCGAGGTGGTTGGCGAGGCCGCCGATGGTCGGGGCGTAGGAGCGCTCGTTGTCGTTGACGACGATGATCAGCGGGCGGTCCCCGGCGGCGGCGATGTTGTTCAGCGCCTCCCAGGCCATGCCGCCGGTGAGCGCCCCGTCCCCGATGACCGCGACGACGTGGTCGGGGCGGCCGAGGAGCTCATTGGCCTTCGCCAGACCGTCGGCC
Source organism: Streptomyces sp. NPDC050422 (assembly GCF_044458665.1). Lineage (NCBI taxonomy): Bacteria > Bacillati > Actinomycetota > Actinomycetes > Kitasatosporales > Streptomycetaceae > Streptomyces > Streptomyces sp. NPDC050422. Next base: position 203,645 of record NZ_JBITIE010000013.1, on the reverse strand, counting down.
CAGCCGAGCACGGTGGAGGCGTGCGAGTTCTCGATGACGTCGTGCTCGGACTCCTCACGGGAGGGGTAGCCGGAGAGGCCGCCCTTGCCGCGCAGCTTGGAGAAGTCCTGCCGCCCGGTGAGGAGCTTGTGTACGTAGCTCTGGTGGCCCGTGTCCCAGAGGATCCGGTCCACGGGCGAGTCGAAGACCCGGTGCAGGGCGATGGATAGCTCCACCACCCCGAGGTTGGGCCCCAGATGGCCACCCGTCCTTGCCACCGCCTGGACGAGGAACTTCCTGATGTCCTCGGCGAGTTCACCGAGCTGCGGTTCGTTCAGCGCCTTGAGATCGTGCGGCCCCCGGATGGACTGCAGCAGCGTCATGCCCCGGGCCCCCTCTCTGGTCCTGTTATCGGCTCACAGTGACGGCGAGGACCCCCGGCGGTGTCCTCGTGCCGTCCCTGCCCTCGGCGGGCTCGCGCCCACCGGCCGCTGCGGGCCCGGCCCGGATGCGCCGCGTGAGCGGCGCATCGCGAACGGCCGGACCCGCAACGCGAGGAGACCCGGTACGACCGGCTCTCCGGCAGTCGTCACCTCACCGGTTCCCGCCGATGGTCTCCCGCGCCGCGCGCAAGGACTCCTTCAGCGACCCCATGGTGGCGAGGACGGCGGTGGGCTCGTAGCCGCAGTGCGCCATGCAGTTGGCGCAGCGCGGGTCCTTGCCGCGGCCGTACTTCTCCCAGTCGGTCTCCTCGATGAGCTCCCGGTACGTCGGCACGTACCCGTCGCTCATGAGGTAGCAGGGCCGCTGCCAGCCGAACAGGGAGTAGTTGGGAATGGCCCACGCCGTGCACGGGAAGTCCGCCTTGCCTTCCAGGAAGTCCAGGAAGAGCGGCGAGTGATTGAGCCGCCACTTGCCCCGGTTGCCGCCCGCGAAGGCCTTCTTGAACAGCTCACGGGTCTGCTCGACGCCCAGGAAGTGCTCCTGGTCGGGTGCCTTCTCGTAGGCGTAGGCGGGCGAGATCATCATCTCGTCGACCTTCAGGTCGTCGTTGAGGAAGTTGAGGACCTCGATGATGGTCTGGGGTGTGTCGGTGTTGAAGAACGTGGAGTTGGTCGTGACGCGGAAGCCGCGCCGCTTGGCCTCCTTCATCGCCGCGACCGCCTCGTCGAACACCCCTTCCTTGGCGACCGATTCATCGTGGCGCTCGCGCAGCCCGTCGATGTGGACGGCGAACGCGAAGTAGGGCGAGGGGGTGAACTTCTCGAGCTTCTTGCGCATCAGCATCGCGTTGGTGCAGAGGAAGACGTACTTCTTCTTCGCCACCAGTTGCCGGACGATCTCGTCGATCTGCGGATGCATCAGCGGCTCGCCGCCCGCGATGGAAACCATCGGGGCGCCCGATTCGAGCACGGCGCCGACGGCCTGGGCCACCGGCATGCGCTGCTTGAGGACTCCGGCCGGGTGCTGGATCTTCCCGCAGCCCTCGCAGGCGAGGTTGCAGGCGAACAAGGGCTCCAGCTCGACAATCAGCGGGAACTTTTCCCGCTTTCGGAGCTTCTGTTCAATGAGGTACGTCGCAACCTTGATGGACTGACGGAGCGGCATGGCCATCTAGCTCACCTCCTGGGGAGCAGCAAAGATCGGTGCCATTCATAGAAAGCCGGCAGGACGGCACGGAGAACGCGGAATGCCGATATTCCACCGCGGACCGTGCCGATGCGGACGAGCTCATGCTCCGGAGCGTCCACGACCACCCGTACGGCCGCAACCGGGCGTGGCCCGGACCGCAGGGCGATGTGCAGGGTCGCGGCGGACTCCATGTCCACCGCGATCGCTCCGGTGGCCCGCAGCTCGGCCCGCTCATGTCCTCGTACGACATGGTCGGAGCCGGTCAGCGGACCGGTGTGGACAGTACGTCCGGGTACGGCCCTGGCGAGTGCGTCGGCGAGCAGTCGCGTGCCGGTGCAGGCGTCCGACTGCCCGGCTGTCCGGGTCTCGTCGGCCACCACCAGGTCTCCGGGGTGCATGCCGGGTGCGAGCCCGGCACAGAACCCCGAGGCGATGACCGCGGCGCCGAGCGCCCGGCCCTCGCCGAGCGCCCTCGCCACGGCCGTTTCGGCCGCCTTCGGCCCCATGCCGGTACGGAGTACGGTCACGGGGCCCGGGGCGGTGCCCGCCCTGGCCCTGCCGGTGCGCAGGGCCAGGTGCTCGATGCCCAGCGCGCAGGCGATGAGCAGCGGGGCGGTGGGGCCGGCCGGCCCCGTGGCATCGCCCATCAGACCTCCCCGCGGACCGCCGTGCGGCCCGCGAACGGGTCGCCGTGCACGTACCGTCCGAGTGCGGTCAGCGGGAAGACCTGCCGGTAGAGGTGGTAGTTGATGGAGAAGTCCCAGGGGAATCCGGTCCCGGTGAAGTACGGCTCGTCCCAGGACCCGTCGGCCTGCTGGGTCTCCGCCAGCCAGGCGATGCCGCGGGATACGGCCACGGTGTCCCGCCGTCCGGCCGAGAGGAGTGCGAGCAGTGCCCAGGCGGTCTGGGACGCCGTCGAGGCTCCGTGGCCGATCCACTTGTCCTCGTTGTAGGAGCGCAGGTCCTCGCCCCATCCGCCGTCGTCGTTCTGGACGGATTCCAGCCAGCCGACCGCGCGGCGGATGGAGGGGTGCGAGACGGGCAGTCCGGCGGAGACCAGCGCGGGCACCACCGACCCTGTTCCGTAGACGTAGTTGACACCCCAGCGGCCGAACCAGCCGCCGGCCGCGTCCTGTTCGGCGAGCAGCCATTCGATTCCCCGCTGGGTCGCGGGATGCCGGGAGTGCCCCTCGATGGCCAGCATCTCCACCACGTGCCCGGTGACGTCGGCGGACGGCGGGTCGATGACCTCGCCGAAATCGCAGAACGGCAGCCGGTTGGGGAACGCGCTGGTGTTGTCGGCGTCGAAGGCGCCCCAGGCGCCGTTACGGGACTGCATGCCGACGTTCCAGCGCACGCCGCGCTCGATGGCCGCCTCGACCTTCGCCTGGTCCGGGTGGCGGACCCGGCGCAGCGCGAGGACCACCTCCGCGGTGTCGTCGATGTCAGGGTAGTTGTCGTTGTGGAACTCGAACGCCCATCCACCTGGGGCGAGTTGGGGCCTGCGCACGGACCAGTCGCCCGGCCGCGCGATCTCCTCGCCGAGCATCCAGTCCGCCGCCTTCACCAGCGCGGGGTGGTCGCCGGCGACCCCGGCGTCGGCGAGGGCGATGGTGGCGAGGCAGGTGTCCCAGACCGGGGACTGACAGGCCTCGATCATGCGGGCGCCGTCCTCGCGCCAGATGGCGAAGCGGTCGAGCGACTCGAGCCCGGCCCGCATCACCGGGTGGTCGAGGTCGTAGCCGAGCAGGTGCAGGGCGATGACGGAGTACACGGCGGGCGGCTGGATACCGCCCCAGCAGCCGTCGTTCTCCTGGCGCTCGATGATCCAGCGGGCGGCCGCGTTCATGGCGACCTTGCGCAGTCTGCGCGGGGCGATCCGGTGATAGAGGTGCAGCGCCTTGTCGAGGCGCTGGAAGACGCCGTCCCAGCTGGCGGCGGGGGCGGGGCGGCGGGGCGGGTTCGGTTCGCCCGGATCGGTGTGCAGTTCGTCCAGGGCGAAGGGGGCGGGCCGTACCGGCCGCTTCGCGGAGACGACGGTGAGCGGGACGATGGTCTGGCGGGCCCAGCAGCCGAAGTCGTAGATGTTGAGCGGGACCCACTTGGGGAAGAACATCAGCTCGGGCGGGAGTTCCGGCAGGTCGTCCCATTTCCACCAGCCGAAGAGGGCCAGCCAGATCCGGGTGAACACCCGGCTCGCCGCGATCCCGCCCTGTTCCCTGACCCAGCCCGCGGCGCGGGCCATGTGCGGTTCGTCCGGACGGTCCCCCGCCAGACGCAGGGCCACGTACGCCTCGATCGTGGCCGAGAGGTCCCCGGGGCCGCCGTGGAAGGTGGCCCAGGTGCCGTCACCGAGCTGCTCGCCGCGGATGAAGCGGCCGGCCGCCTGGACCGTGGCGGGGTCCTGGATACCGAGGAACTGCCGGAGCAGGAGGTCCTCGGCGTCCATGGTGACGTTGGTGGCGAGGTCGCCCTTCCACCAGCCCTGCTCGTCCTGCCTGCCGAGGAGGTGCTCCACCGAGCGTTCCGCGGCCCGCCGCGCGGCGGCCAGTACGTCGTCCGCGGCGATGGTTGATTCGGTTGTCGGTTTACTGGCCGAGGCTGCTCGGGGGTCCACAGCCCCGGTGCTTCCGTCGGTCGTCGCTGTCATGGCTTCCCCTTCGTGCAGTTGGTCCTCTGCTGTGCTGGGGTCTCCGTCGGCCGGCGCCCGTGAGGGGCGCCGGCCGGCGACTGCGAGTCATATTGAGGGGATGGTCATCATCTCTTTCGTACGACGACGAAGTCCGCGAGCGCCGTGAGCTGCGCCCGCACGGTTTCAGGCATGTCCACACCATGCAGCGCCTCGATGGCGACCGCATGCTGACGACGGGCCTCCTGGGCGGTCCACTCGCGGCCGCCCGCCTCCTCGATGAGCGCCGCACGGGCGGCGAACTCCTCTTCGGAGAAGCTGTCGAAGTCGCTGCTCTTCGCGTCCGCGGCGAGCAGTTCGCCCAGGCGCTCCGAGGCCGGTCCGCCCGCGGCGAGCGCGGCGACGACCGGCAGGGACTTCTTGCGCTGGCGCAGATCGCTCCACGTCTGCTTGCCGGTGGACTCCGGGTCGCCCCAGATCCCGAGCAGGTCGTCGACCGCCTGGAAGGCGAGACCGAGGTGGTAGCCGTACGCCTCCAGGACGTCGGCGGTGCGGTCGTCGGCGCCGCCGAGGACCGCACCGATGGAGCAGGCGCAGGCGAGCAGGGCGCCCGTCTTGTTGCCCTCCATCTCCAGGCACTCCTCGACGGTGACCCGCTCGCGGTGCTCGTAGGAGATGTCCTGGGCCTGCCCGTCGATGAGCTTACGGGTGGCCGAGGTCAGCCGCCGGGCCGCGCGGCCCGCCTCGACGGTGCCGAGCTCCAGCAGGATCTCGTTGGCCAGGGCGAACAGCGCGTCGCCGACCAGGATCGCCTGGGCGGGGCCGTGCACCTTCCACACCGTGTCGCGGTGACGCCGCTGCTCGTCGCCGTCCATCAGGTCGTCGTGCAGCAGCGAGAAGTTGTGCACGAGTTCGACGGCCACGGCGCCGGGGATGCCGGCCTCCGCGGCGGCGCCGGCCGCCTCGGCGGACAGCAGGGCCAGCGCCGGGCGGACGGCCTTGCCGCCGTCGCCGTCGGAGGGCCTGCCCTGGGCATCGATCCAGCCGAAGTGATAGGCGGCCACGGTGTCCATGGGCGGTGCGAGCCGGTCAACGGCGGCCCGGAGCACCGGCGCGGAAAGGGCCCGTCCACGCTCCAGAAGCGCGGTGACGTCCGTGGTGTCCGCCACGGTGTCGGAAGCCGGATTCGCCGGGGTCACTGACTCTCCTCTTGTTCCGGTGGTACTGCTCATGCCGCCTCCTGCAGCGGATGTTCGTGGGGGCGGCCGAGCGCCAGGAGTGCGGCGTCCGCGGCGCCGGCACCGCTACGGACGGCGCCCTCCATCGTGGCGGGCCAGCCGGTGGCGGTCCATGCGCCCGCCAGGAAGAGACCGGGGGCGCGGGTGCGCGTCCCCGGCCGCAGCCGGCCGACGCCGGGAGCGGGCGCGAAGGTCGCCGTACGCTCCCGGGTGACGAAGAAGTCCCTGATCCCGGCCCCGCGGGCGGCGGGCAGAAGTCGCTCCAGCTCGGGCAGGTAGCGCGCGCGGAGCTCGGCGACGGGCAGGTCGATCTCCTCGTCGGCGGCGGACTGGGAGACCGCGAGGTACTGGCCGGGGCCGGTGAGCCCGGAGGCCTCGGTCCGGTCGAAGACCCACTGGACCGGCGAACCGAGCGCGGCGAAGAACGGCTGCCTGAGCACCTTGCGGTCGTAGACCACGTGCACGTTGAGGATCGGTGAGGTGCCGATCTCCAGCAGCCGCTCGGGGGCGTCGAGCGCACCCTCGGGCAGCAGGTCATGGGCCTCGCGCTGCGGTACGGCCAGCACGACCGTGTCGGCCTCGATGCGCTCGGCGCCGGTGTCGACCACCCAGCGTCCGTCGTCGGTACGGGTGAGCGCTCCGGCCTTCGTCCGCAGTTCTGTGCGGACCCCGGCGGAGTCCAGGGCCTTGCGGCTGAGGGTGTCGTGGACGTCCCCGAGCGGCACGGAGGCCCAGCCGATGTCGGCGGCGCCGGGGTCGGAGAGGAGCCCGGTCTTGAAGACCTTCGCGGCGAGCGCGAGCGAGGAGTTCGGCGCGGTGGCGTTGAGGGTGGCCACGCCGACCAGATCCCAGAGGGCCTCGACGGTGCGCGGCGACTGGCCGTGCCGGGCGAGCCAGCTGCCGAAGTCGATGTCGTCGAGCGCGGGGTCGTCCGGGTCCAGCCGGCCGAGGGCCAGTGCGGCCCGCCCGACGCTCGCGCGCTCGGCGAGCGAGAGGTGCGGGTAGGCGGCGAGTCCGGCGGCGAGGTGGAACGGGACCGGGAGGCCGTTGCGGCGCAGCCGTCCGAGCCGTGGTCCGGCGAGCCGCCCCACGTCGAGAACCGGCACGTCCAAACGGTTTTGCAGGGGTGACAGACGTGCGCCGTCGACCCGGTCGAGGAACCAGCGGTAGGCGGTACAGCAGCGCAGGTAGACGTGCTGGCCGTTGTCAACCGTCAGTTCGCCGCGCCGGAAGGAGAAGGCGAGGCCACCGAGCCGGGGCCGTCCTTCGAGCAGGGTCACGTCAAGCCCGGTGTCGGCCAGGCGCAGGGCCGCCGTCATGCCGGCGAGCCCGCCCCCGATCACGACAGCGCGCGACGAACGCAGGGCTTCGTCCGTCATGCGTCCCCCTCTCGCCAGGTCTTTTCAGTCAGGGACGCATCCGTGTGGCAAGGGGTTGCCCGCCGTACGGAGTGATCATCCATGATGCACATGGTGCGCGAGATGTCCGTGTGGCGCATTCAGACACGCCCTCTGGTCGTGCGGCGCGAGATGTGGCGCGCGTCGAGACCCGACAGGCCGCGCACCGCCACGTACGCCTTCTCATGGCCGGGGAGCGAGACCCTGCCGCGCAGCACCGCCTCGGGGTCGCGCTCGATCCGGTCGAGGAGCCTGCGGTAGATGCCGGCCATGGCCGCCACACAGGCCCCGCTGCGCCGGTCGAGCATCGGCAGCAGCCGGTAGCCCTCGGCGAACAGGGCCCGGGCGCGCCGGACCTCGAAGTGGACGAGCCCGGCGAAGTCGGAGCCGGGCGGCGGGGTGGCCCGGTGGAAGCCGGCGGAGCAGCCGAACTTGGCGAGGTCGTCGGCGGGCAGGTAGGTGCGCCCGTTGCCCGCGTCCTCGCGCACGTCGCGCAGGATGTTCGTCAGCTGGAGGGCGAGGCCGAGCGTGTCGGCGTACTCGGCCGCGCGCTCGGTGCCCGGGGCGCCGGGTTCCGTACCGAAGACGCCCAGGCTGAGGCGGCCGATGGCGCCCGCGACGCACCGGCAGTAGATCTTCAGGTCGTCCCACGTCTCGTAGGTCGCGCCCCGCACGTCCATCAGCACGCCGTCGATGAGCTCGTCGAGCCCCTCGAGCGGCAGCGGGAACCGGCGGGCGGCGTCGGCGAGCGCGACGGCCACCGGATCGGTGTCGTCCTCGTCGACCGCTCCGTCTCGGATCCGGTCCAGCACCGCGCGGGTGCTCTCCAGGCGGACGCGCTTGGTCTCCGGCTCGAGTTCGCCGTCACCGATGTCGTCGACCCGCCGGGAGAAGGCGTACAGGGCCGACATGGCCTGCCGCTTCTCGGCGGGCAGCAGCCTGATGCCGTACGCGAAGTTACGCGCCTGTTGTCCGGTGACCGCCTCGCAGTAACTGTATGCGGCCTGTACCGGTGCCGACATGTACGTCGTCTGTCCCTCCACGGTCCGGCTCACCCCTCTCTACGCGCTCTTCGCAAAACAACTCCCACCTCGCGCAGCAGGCTGGGCTTGGTGGGTTTCGGGGGTCCGGGCAGTACGTCGAACCCGGCGGCCGCGATCGCGGTGAGGGCGGCACGCCCCCCTCCCACAAATCCGGCGAGAAGCAGCTTGAGCCTGCCGTGGACGCTACCCACCAGCGGGGTGCCTTCATTCAGCAGATGCCCTGCGCGTTCGGCTTCGTACGCGATCAGCGCCCGCACCGCTGCGCCCCCGGAGGGTGCCGCCAGGTCGGATTCGGTGACATGGAACCTGGCCATGTCGTCGGCCGGCAGATAGATCCGGTCACGGCCGAGGTCCTCGGTGACGTCCTGCAGGTGCTCGACGATCTGCAGCGCGGTGCAGACGGCGTCGGAGCGGCGGACGCGCTCGGGACTCGCGGTTCCGGTGAGCTGGAGGACCAGGCGGCCGACGGGGTTGGCGGAGAGCTCGCAGTAGGCGAGGAGCTCCTCGTACGTCCCGTAGCGGCGGATCTTCTGGTCCTGCCGGTTGGCCTCGATGAGGCCGAGGAAGGGTTCGGGGGTGAGCGTGCGGCGCCGCACGGTGGGGCGCAGTGCCTGCAGGAGTGGATGGTGCGGGGTCTCTCCGGTGGTGGCGAAGGTCCGGCGCAGGTCCGCTTCGAGCGCGTCGAGCATCGCAAGGCGGTCCTCGCCCTCCGCCGGGTCGAGACCGAGGTGCCGTGCGTCGGCGCCGCCGGGGGCGAGGTCGCCGTCGCCGATGTCGTCGACGAGGCGGGCGAAGCCGTAGACCGCCATCAGGTCGTCGCGCCAGGCGCGCGGCAGGAAGAAGGGGGCAACCGGAAAGTTCTCGTCGGCGGCCTTGTCAAGGGTTCCGGGTACGGCGGAATCAAGCCGCGCCTGCGGGGTACGGGTCACTGCGTACCGCCCTGCGCGAGGACGGCGTGAGTACCTCGGAGCTGGAGATCGTCCGTCATAGCCGTCACATCTCCCGTTCTACACTGCCGACCCAAAACATCCCATTCCGGACACGCCGCCCGCTCTCCCGAGTGCGGAGGACGACTACGAGCCGTCCACCCAGGCGGTATCGCCCCACTTGCAACGAATCAGCACCGGTACAGCTTACGTTGTACAACGCTCATCCATACGCCGGGGTGTGGGGCGCGCAACACCTGCGCGCTTTGCCCTGTCAACTTTCCCCTCGTGCAAGGAAATTGACGTCATCCGGCGGGAGGAGATCTTGCCGGGCGCCGTACACCGAGCCGTGGACGCCCGGGCCACGGTCCACGATCCGGAAGCAGCACAGCGGCCTTTGCCGGAATGCTCCGGCAAAGGCCGCTGCGGTACGCGACGTCGGCGACGCCCTACTTGCCCGTCTCGCGCTCGTACGCCTTGAGGACCTCGTCGGTCGGGCCGTCCATCAGCAGTTCGCCCCTTTCCAGCCACAGCACCCGGTCGCAGGTGTCCCTGATCGACTTGTTGCTGTGGCTGACCAAAAAGACGGTGCCGGCCTCCTTGCGGAGCTCCCGGATGCGCTCCTCGGAGCGGATCTGGAACTTGCGGTCACCGGTCGCCAGCGCCTCGTCGATCATGAGGACGTCGTGGTTCTTGGCGGCGGCGATGGAGAAGCGCAGCCGGGCGGCCATACCGGAGGAGTACGTCCGCATCGGCAGGGTGATGAAGTCGCCCTTCTCGTTGATGCCGGAGAAGTCGACGATGTCCTGGTACCGCTCGCGGATCTCCTCGCGGCTCATCCCCATGGCGAGCCCGCCGAGCACGACGTTGCGCTCGCCCGTCAGGTCGCTCATCAGCGCCGCGTTCACCCCGAGCAGCGAGGGCTGCCCGTCGGTGTACACCTTGCCCTGCTCGGTCGGCAGGAGCCCGGCGATGGCCCGCAGCAGGGTGGACTTGCCGGAGCCGTTCGTACCGATGAGGCCGATGGCCTCGCCCCGGTAGGAGGTGAAGGAGACGCCGCGTACGGCGTGCACCTTGCGGACCCCGCGCTCCTCGCCCTTGCCGCGGCGCAGCATCCGGCTCAGTGCCGCGGTGGCGCTGCCCCTGCCACCGCCACCGCCGTTGACGCGGTACACGATGTGCACATCGTCGGCGATCACGGTGGGGACGCGCCCCGCGGTGTTGTCCTCAGCCACGGCCGTACCGCTCCTCTGCCTTCCAGAAGTACACGAAGCCGACCGCGCCCACCACGAGCGCCCAGCCGAGACCCGCCACCCAGACGTGCGCCGGGAGGTTCTCGGAGCCGTATCCGTCGATCATCGCGAACCGGACCAGGTCCATGTAGATGGCCGCCGGGTTGTACTGCAGCACATCGGTGATCCAGGCCGGCTTGTCGGCGAGCATCACCGAGATGGAGAACATCACGCCGGAGGCGTACATCCACGTCCGCATGACGAACGGCATCAGCTGGGCCAGGTCGGGGGTCTTGGCCCCGAGCCTCGCCATGATCAGCGCCAGTCCGGTGTTGAAGAGGAACTGCAGCGCCAGCGCGGGAATCACCAGCAGCCAGGACAACCTCGGATAGCTGCCGAATCCCACGGCCACGGCGACCAGCACGATCATCGAGTACAGCAGCTGCTGGAGCTGCTGGAGCGAGAACGAGATGGGCAGCGAGGCACGCGGGAAGTGCAGCGCCCGCACCAGCCCGAGGTTGCCGGAGATCGCGCGGACCCCGGCCATCACCGAGTTCTGGGTGAAGGTGAAGACGAAGACCCCGGTCACCAGGAACGGGATGAAGACCTCCGGTGACATCCCCCTCTTCGTGCCGAGAATCAGGCCGAAGATGACGAAGTACACCGCGGCGTTCAGGAGCGGGGTGGCCACCTGCCACAACTGGCCCAGCTTGGCCTGGCTGTACTGGGCGGTCAGCTTGGCGCGCGAGAACGCCATGATGAAGTGGCGTCGCCCGCGGAGCTGGCGCACGTACTCGAAGAGCCCGGGCCGTGCACCGCTGACCGTCAGACCGTATTTCGTGGCCAGTGCGGCATGGCTCAGGCCGTCGTCGGCCGATGGCGGGGTGCTCAACGCAACAGCACCGTCATGGGTTGTGTCACTCACCAGATGAAACTCTCGTATTCAAAACGCGCAGCCAGTCGTGGGCGCGGCTCAGGGCGGACAGGTCCCGAAAAAGAAAACTTACGCCTCATGCTCCCAGAGGCGAACCCCTCAGATGACCGGAGGCCGGCCCAGTCTGGTCAGCCGCCACACCGTACGCCACTTCATCGGACGGCGTGGTCCGCAGGGTGTCGTCCAGCCTTCCCGGAAGCCGCCGAACCATGCCTTCAGTGCGGGGCCCGAGGGCTTGCGGAGCAGGGTCAGCAGCAGCCACACGCCGAGGTACACGGGGACCAGGGGCGCGGGCAGGTTGCGCCGGGCCAGCCAGACCCGGTTCCGGGCCACCATGCGGTGGTAGACGGCGTGCCGGGACGGAGCGGTCGTCGGGTGGTTGAGGACCATGTCCGCGCGGTAGTCGATCAGCCAGCCGGCGTCCAGTGCCCGCCAGGCGAGGTCGGTCTCCTCGTGCGCGTAGAAGAAGTCTCCAGGCAGCGGACCGACCTCGGCGATGACGCGGGTGCGTACGGCGTTGGCGCCGCCGAGGAAGGTCGTCACCCGCGAGGAGCGCATCGGGTCGGCGGCACGCAGCCGCGGCACATGGCGTCGCTGGGTCTCGCCGGTGTCCGGGTCGGCGATCCGGAAGCTGATGATACCGAGCCTCGGGTCGGCCTCGAACGCCTGCCGGCAAAGCTCCGCGGTGTCGGTGAGCGGCAGATGCCCGTCGTCGTCGAGGAAGAGCAACGCGTCGACGTCGGCGCCGGAGGGCCCGAAGGCCTCGATGCCCACGTTGCGGCCGCCGGGGATGCCCAGGTTCTCGGGCAGCTCGACGGTCCGCACGCCTGCGGGGACGTCCGGTACGGGGGAACCGTTGCCGACGACGACCACCTCGATCCGGTCGCCGTCCTGCTTGGCGACCGAATCGAGCAGCGCGCGCAGCTCGGCCGGGCGGTTGCCCATCGTGATGATGACCGCGCCGAGTTTCATGGGGGAGCTCACTTCAGCCTGCTCGATGCCAGGACCGACACGAGGTGGAGGAGGGTCTGCAGCAGGGCGATGCCGGCCAGCACCGCGACCGCGAGGCGGCTGAAGAAGAGGTCGTCGCGGACCGCGTCCAGGACGGCCGCGACCAGGATGACCAGCGACGCCTCGACGCACAGGATCAGCCGGTGGAACTTGAGCGCCCCGGCCGCCCGGCGGGCGAACGCCATGCCGGAGGAGCGCGGCTCGGAGGCGGCCTCCTTGACCGGCGGCAGCCCGCCCTGGTGGCGTGCGACCCCGACCAGGTCGGTCTCGGCCTTGATCAGGATGGCGCCCAGTGCGGCGAGCGTGCCCAGGAAGGCCCACAGCCAGTCGATGCGGCCGGTGCCCCACAGGTCCGCCGCGCGCAGGCCGAAGCCGACCAGCACGGCGGCGTCGCACAGGTAGGCGCCGACCCGGTCCAGATAGACCCCGCCCAGGGAGAACTGCTTCTTCCAGCGGGCGAGCTCGCCGTCGACACAGTCCAGCAGCAGGTAGAGCTGGACCATGAGGACGCCGAGCAGCGCGCCGGGGATGCCCGGGACGAGCAGGGCCGGAGCGGCGAGCACACCGGCGACGGTCATCAGGTAGGTCAGCTGGTTGGGCGTCACCTTGGTGTTCACCAGGTACCGGTCCACACGCAGCGAGACCTCGCGCATGTATATCCGGCCCGCCCAGTGTTCGCCGCTGCGCCGGTCCTTGACGCCCGGGGGGTGAACGACCGGGCGGAGTTCAGCTACTGATGGTCTTGGCATAGTCGACGTACGCGTCCCTGATCTGGTCGGTGGACAGGTTGAGGTGCTCCAGGATCGTGAAGCGTCCCGGACGGGTCTGCGGGGCGTAGTCGACGGCCTGCACGAACTCGTCGACGGTGAAGCCGATCTCCTCGGGCAGGACCGGCAGACCGTGCCGGCGGAGCACGTCGGCGAAGAGCCCGGACTCCGCGCGTGCGCCGCGCAGGTGCATGGCAAAGGCGGCGCCGAGGCCGACCTGCTCGCCGTGGCTGGCGGCGCGCTTGGGGAAGAGCAGGTCGAAGGCGTGGCTGATCTCGTGGCAGGCGCCGGACGACGGGCGGGTGTCGCCGCTGATCGAGATGGCGATGCCGGAGAGCACCAGCGACTCGGCCAGGACCGTGAGGAACTCGTCGTCGGCGACGGTGCCTGGGTGCCGCAGGACGGCTTCGCCGGCGGTACGGGCCATGGCGGCGGCCAGTCCGTCGATCTGTTCGTTGTTGACCTGGTGCGAAAGCTCCCAGTCGGCGATCGCGGAGATGTTGGAGATCGCGTCGCCGACGCCGGAGCGCACGAAGCGGTCCGGGGCCTCGCGGATCACCGAGAGGTCGATGACCATGGCGATCGGCATCGGGACACCGTAGGAGCCCCGGCCGTTGTCGTTGTCCAGGGTGGCGACGGGCGAGCAGAGACCGTCGTGGGCGAGGTTCGTGGCGACCGAGACCAGCGGCAGGCCGACCCGGGCCGCGGCGTACTTCGCCACGTCGATGATCTTGCCGCCGCCGAGACCGACCACGGCGTCGTAGCGCTTGCCCTTGATGTCGTCGGCCAGCTGTACGGCGGCGTCGATGTTGCCGCCCGCGACGCAGTACCAGTCGGCGCCCGGCAGGGCCGGTGCGAGCTTCTCGCGCAGGGCCTGCCCGGAGCCGCCGCTGATGGCGATCGCGAGCTTGCCGGACGCGGAGATCCGCTGGTCGACGAGGAGGCCGGCCAGGTCGTCCATGGCGCCCCGGCTGATGTCGACGAAGACCGGGGAGGGGATGAGTCGGGTCAGTACCGGCATGCGATCTCCCTGCCCTTCGCGAGGTCGTCGTGGTTGTCGATCTCGACCCAGGTCACGTCGCCGATGGGGGCCACGTCGACGGTGAAGCCGCGGTTGACGAGCTCCTGGTAGCCGTCCTCGTAGTAGAGGTCCGGGTCGCGTTCGAACGTCGCCTTCAGCGCGTCGGCGAGTTCCTCGGCGGCCTCGGCCTCGATGAGGGTGACGCCGATGTACTCGCCGGTGGCGGTGGCCGGGTCCATCAGCTTCGTGATCCGCCGCACACCCTTGTCACCGTCGGTGATGACCTTCATCTCCTCGTCGGCGAGCTGCTTCACCGTGTCGAGGGCGAGGATGATCTTCTGGCCCTTGCCGCGCGCGTCCAGCAGGGTGCGCTCGACGGAGACCGGGTGGACGGTGTCGCCGTTGGCGAGGATCACGCCCCGCTTGAGGATGTCGCGGGCGCACCACAGGGAGTAGGCGTTGTTCCACTCCTCGGCCTTGTCGTTGTCGACGAGGGTGAGCTTCAGGCCGTACTTCGCCTCCAGCTCCTCCTTGCGGTCGTAGACGGCTTCCTTGCGGTAGCCGACGACGATGGCGACCTCGGTGAGTCCGATCTCGGCGAAGTTGGCCAGCGTGAGGTCGAGGACCGTCTTCTCGCCGTCCACCGGCACGAGGGCCTTGGGGAGCGTGTCGGTGTAGGGGCGCAGGCGCCGTCCTGCGCCGGCTGCCAGTACGAGGCCGATCATGCGGGTTCTCCTTCGTCGTGAACGGCGGGCGCCCCGGAGGACACCCAGAAGCGGATGGACTCCACGAGCACGACCAGTGCGACGGCCACCGCCAGGGCGGTGAGGGCCACGGTGAAGTCGGAGGCCCCCGTGAGTACGGCGGCGAGTACGGCCACCACCAGGGTCCGGCCCTCGTGCCCGCCGATCGTGCGCACCAGCCACTGGGGCGGGGCGCCGGTGCCGCCTCGAATGCGGTACACCGTGTCGTAGTGATGGTAGGCGACCGCCGAAACGAGGCCGAAGGCCGCGGGGAGCGCACCGTCGATGTCGCTGCGTGCGGCCAGGATGAGGATCGTGCAGTACTCCGCCGCCCGGAAGACGGGGGGGACGAGCCAGTCGAGTGCGCCCTTGAGGGGGCGGGCCACGGCTATGCCGGAGCAGATCGCGTAGAACACCGCGGCAGCGATCATCTGCCGGCTGCCGAACGGCTGCTGCAGTGCGGCGGCGATCAGGGCGCCGGTGCCGACGACCGCGGCGACCGGGGCGCTCCAGGCTCCGGGAATCCGGGGACCGCGGGCCGCCACGAGCTGGGCGAGGGGGCCGGAGTCGGCGAGGTCGGCGAGGGCCTGGGCGGCTCGGTCGGTGCGGCGGGCCTTGCGGGTCAGCGAGCGCAGCACCCGGCCCGCGGTGGTGTAACAGGCCGCGAAGGCGCACCCGACGAGCAGCGCGTAGAAGACGATCCGCGGGGTGGTCACCGCGGTCAGTACGGCGATCATCGCCCAGCGCTCACCGATCGGGAGCACGATCATGCGGCGCACCCAGACCGTCCAGCCGACGCTGTCGAGCTTGTCGGAGAGGGCGGCCGTGGGGCTGGAGTTCGCGACCGCGTCGTGGTTCGCCTCGTTGAACGAGAAGTCGATGACGTGGCGGCAGGACTGGAGCACCATTGCGCCGAGGGCCAGCGCCCAGACGTCGTCGCCGCCGCGGGCGGCACCGAGGGCGAGGCCCGCGTAGTAGGCGTACTCCTTGGCCCGGTCGAAGGTGGCGTCCAGCCACGCGCCCATCGTCGAGTACTGCAGCGAGTAGCGGGCGAGCTGCCCGTCGGTGCAGTCCAGCACGAAGGAGAAGAGGAGCAGCAGTCCGGCGGCGACGTATCCGCCGCGGGTGCCGGTGGCCGCGCAGCCCGCCGCGACCAGCGCGGTCAGCAGGGAGGCGGTGGTGACCTGGTTCGGGGTGAACCCGCGGCGCGCGCACCAGCGTGCGATGTAGCGCGAGTACGGGCTGATGCAGTACGTGGTGAAGAAGCCGTCGCGGGCCTTCACGGCGCTGCGCAGCCGCACCGCCTCGTCGTCGACGGCGGCGATGCCGGACTGCGCGGTGGCACGTGTGGCCTCGTCCGCCGGAACGGCGGCGACGAGCGAGCCGAGCTCCGGGCGCTGGACCGCGGTGCCCTCGGCCTCCATCGTGGCGGCGAGCCGCCCGGGCACGGTGCGGTCGGTGACCACGACGGTGCTGCCGGGCGGACCGGCGGGGACTCCGGCGCCGACCGCCTCGGTGGTGGTGCGCAGGGCGCGGACCAGGGCGGGGCGTGCCTCGGGCTGTGCGGTGAGCGCACCGGCCACGGCGGCGGCGGGGAAGCGGGGGTCGGTCAGTCCGAGCCGCAGGGCGTGGACGTGACCGACGAAACGGGGATCGACGAGGGCGACGCGACTCTCGGCCGGCACCGCGGACAGCAACCGGGCCGCCTCGGTGACATCGGCGGCGGTCTGTACGTCGAAGCCCAGTGACCTCAGATCGTCCTGGAGCGACGATCCGGGTACCGGAGCACCTGTGAGAATGGCGGTCGACAGACGAACTCACTCCTTGGTGCTGACACGGGTCGGCGCGCGACAGTGCGGCCCTGAATGCGGCCGGCGGCATGTCGGCAGAGGCTATCGGATGAACGGAAGCGGGAGTTCACTGCCCGTTTGTGCTCCGTTCCGGGCGGACCGGCATCATCCGGCCCCGTTCGCGATCATCATCGTCGATCGCCGCCTCGCCTGACAAAACACGGGCCCTCCGTCACGGGGACGGGTGGGCGACGCCCCGCCCACGTCGCCGGACTAACCTGGCCGGCATGACATGGCTGATCACAGGCGGGGCCGGATACATCGGGGCACACGTGGTGCGGGCGATGAGGGGGGCCGGGGAGCGGGTGGTCGTCCTCGACGACCTCTCGACGGGCAATCCGGACCGGCTGCCGGACGACGTCCCGCTGGTCCGCGGCTCGGCAGCCGACCGCGCGCTGCTGGACCGGGTGCTCGCGGACCACGAGGTGACCGGTGTGGTGCATCTCGCAGCGAAGAAGCAGGTCGGCGAATCCGTCGAGAAGCCGCTCCTGTACTACCGGGAGAACGTCGCCGGGCTGAACGTCCTCCTGGAGGCCGTCGTGGCCGCCGGGGTGCGGCGCTTCCTGTTCTCGTCGTCGGCCGCGGTCTACGGCGTACCGGAGGCGGAGATGATCACCGAGGCGGCGCCCTGCGTCCCGATCAGTCCGTACGGCGAGACCAAGCTCGCCGGCGAGTGGCTGGTGCGCGCGGCCGGGCGGGCGCACGGCATGTCCACCGGCTGTCTGCGCTACTTCAACGTGGCGGGCGCCGCCGAGCCGCATCTGTCGGACACGGGCGTCTTCAACGTGATCCCGATGTTCTTCGACCGGCTGACCCGCGGTGAGGCGCCGCGGATCTTCGGGGACGACTACGCCACGCCCGACGGCACCTGCATCCGCGACTACATCCACGTGGCCGACCTGGCCGACGCGCATCTGGCCGTCGCCCGGCAGCTGACCGCGCAGGACGGTCCCGGGGACCTGACCGTGAACATCGGCCGCGGTGAGGGCGTCTCGGTGCGCGAGCTCGCCGATCTGGTGGCGGAGATCACCGGCTACGGGCTGAAGCCCGAGATCGAGCCGCGCCGGGCCGGGGACGCCGCGAAGGCGGTCGCCTCGTGCGACCGGATGTCCGGCGAGCTGGGCTGGACGGCCCGGCGCGGGGTGCGCGAGATGGTCGAGTCGGCCTGGCGGGGCTGGCAGCTCCACCACCCCGGCACGTCTGCGCCGTAGGGGTTCGCGCGGGCCGGTCCGTCGCTCTGACCTGCGAGCATTTCCGCAGGTCAGAGGAGTTGACAACGGTGTTCACTGCCGTGTTGCCCGATACCCCCCACCCGTAGTTCACTGACAGTGCCCGGGCCGTTCGCGTCCGGGCCCGCAGACGACCGGGAGGCGTCCCCATGGGGGCAGGGCACGATCACGGGCACGCGCACGGAGGACCCGCGCCCACGGGCACGGCGGCCGCCGCGTACAAGGGACGGCTGCGGATCGCGCTGGGCATCACGCTCGCCGTGGCGGTCATGGAGGTCGTCGGGGGTGTGCTGTCGGGCTCCCTCGCGCTGATCGCCGATGCGGCCCACATGGCGACCGACGCCCTCGGGCTGGGCATGGCGCTGCTGGCGATCCACTTCGCCAACAAGGCGGCCGGACCCAACCGGACCTTCGGCTACGCCCGTGCCGAGATCCTCGCCGCGCTGGCCAACTGTCTCCTGCTGCTGGGGGTGGGCGGCTATCTGCTCTTCGAGGCGGTGGAGCGTTTCATCACCCCGGCCGAGACCCGGGGCGGGCTGACGATCGCGTTCGCCCTGGTCGGCCTGGTCGCGAACATGGTGTCGCTGTCGCTGCTGGTGCGCGGGCAGAAGGACAGCCTCAACGTGCGCGGCGCCTATCTGGAGGTGCTCGCGGACGCCCTGGGTTCGGTCACCGTGCTGGTGTCGGCGGCCGTCATCCTGGCGACCGGCTGGCAGGCCGCGGACCCGGTCGCCTCGCTGGTCATCGGGCTCATGATCGTCCCGCGCACGGTGAAGCTGCTCCGCGAGACGTTGAACGTGCTGCTGGAGTCGGCGCCGCCGGGGGTCGACATGGGTGAGGTGCGCGACCACATCACGGCCCTGCCCGGGGTGATCGAGGTCCATGACCTGCACGCCTGGACGATCACCTCGGGGATGCCGGTGCTCTCCGCCCATGTGGTGGTGCATCAGGAGTTCCTCGACTCGATCGGGCACGAGAAGCTCCTCCACGAACTGCAGGGCTGTCTCGGCGACCACTTCGACGTCGAGCACTGCACCTTCCAGCTGGAGCCGAGCGGCCACGCCGAGCACGAGGCGAGGCTGTGCCACTGACCCGGGGCCGGGTGAAACCGAGGTGTAGGGTTTTCGCAGCGGTGTACGAATCTCTGCCCGCGTGAGTTCTGTGTACGTGAGAGGAGCTGGGACTGATGACCGCCGCGAAGGCGCCCACCCGGCGCACCCACCGGTCCTGCTCCCACTCCAGGGTTCTCGGCTGACACCCGGCTCACACCGAGTCGGCCCGTCGGCCGGAGCCCGCTCCCCCAAGGGTTTCCCACGTTGACCGACAACAATCACTCCTTCGATCACACCGCGCCTTCCTCGCCGCACGAGTGCGGGCCGGAGCGCCCGCGGGCCGTCGCCCACTGGTCCGCCCGTCCAGAGACGGCGGCCGACACCGCTGCCGTGCACGCGGTCAACGCCGCCGCGTTCCCGACGCGGGCGGAGGCCGATCTGGTCGACGCCCTGCGCGAGGACCCCTCGGCCTGGCTGCCCGGGCTCTCGTACGTCGCCGAGGCCGCCGACGGGTCGATCGCCGCATACGCCCTGCTGACCCGCTGCCTCGTCGGGGACGTACCGGCACTCGCGCTGGCCCCGGTTGCCACTGCCCCCGGGCATCAGCGCCGGGGCGCGGGGCAGGCCGTGGTGCGGGCCCTGCTCGACGCCGCCAAGCGGCGCGGGGAGCCCCTGGTGCTGGTGCTCGGTCATCCCGAGTACTACCCGAAGTTCGGTTTCGTGCCCGCGTCGCGGTATGGAATCCGGCCGGGCTTCGAGGTGCCGGACGAGGCGATGATGGCTCTGGTCCTGGACGCTTCCGTGCCCGTTCCGCGGGGCACGATTGAGTATCCGGCGGCTTTCGGGGTCTGACGCTCTGTCCGGCCCCGCCGCGCCCGGGTGGTGCGGCGGGGCCGGACATGCCAGGACCCGAAGTACGGGCAAGCCGCCTTTGTACGGCAGACTTGAGCAGACTCGACGGGACCGGCGCACGGGGCCGGGACCATAGCGAAGGATGGGTATGCCGACCACACCAGCCACCGCGGCGAACAGCTCGTCGAACGGCGCAGCAGAAGCGATCATGCTCGAACTGGTCGACGAGAACGGCACCACCATCGGCACGGCGGAGAAGCTCGCCGCTCACCAGGCCCCTGGTCAACTGCACCGGGCTTTCTCGGTGTTCCTCTTCGACGAGCAGGGCCGGCTGCTGCTCCAGCGCCGCGCGCTCGGCAAGTACCACTCCCCCGGTGTCTGGTCCAACACCTGCTGCGGTCACCCGTATCCGGGCGAGGCGCCCTTCGCCGCCGCCGCCCGGCGGACGTACGAGGAGCTGGGCATCTCGCCCTCGCTGCTGGCCGAGGCGGGCACGGTGCGCTACAACCACCCGGATCCCGCGTCGGGTCTGGTCGAGCAGGAGTTCAACCACCTCTTCGTGGGCATGGCCCAGGACCAGCTGCGGCCGGATCCGGAGGAGGTCGGAGAGACGGCTTTCGTGACGGCCGGAGAGCTGACCGAGCGGCACGCCCGGGCCCCCTTCTCCGCCTGGTTCATGACCGTGCTGGATGCCGCCCGTCCCGCGATCCGGGAGCTGACGGGACCGGCCGCCGGCTGGTAGCGGCGACGCGTCGGCGCGGAGGGGTCACAGGCGGGTGCGGAGCGGCAGCGCCGCCCAGATGACCTTTCCGCCGCCCGCGGTGTGCTCCACGTCGCAGATGCCGCCCGCTTCCCGGGTGATCTCACGCACCAGCAGCAGCCCGCGCCCCCCGGTCTGCGCGTAGTCCGTCTCCAGCGCCGTCGGCCGGTAGGGGTGGTTGTCCTCGACGGACACCCTGATCCACTCGGCGCCGACGGCGACCTCGACCGCGAGCTCCGGCGAGAGCAGCGCGGCATGCTTCACGGCATTGGTCGCCAGCTCGGAGACGATGAGCAGGAGGCCCTGGGCGATGTCGTCGTCCAGGGGGACGCCCTGGCGTTCCAGCAGATCGCGTACGGCGTGCCGGGCCTGGGGTACGGAGACGTCCGTGGCCGGGGCGGTGAACCGCCAGACCCCCTCGTACGACACGGGCCGGGCGGGGACACTCCCGCGGCTCTCCATTGTCCGGTACCCGCTCTCCACTCGGTGGTGACTGCACGTCGAGTACAGGGTGCGGGGCGTAGTCGGTTCGGTCCGTACCACTGAACAGAAGTCGACCCCAATCGACGGAACTTGACCGAATCGGTGTGGGTGCGTCAGCTTTCGGACCGCTTCTGGACTTCCTCCGGGGGTTCCGAAGGGCTGTCCGCGCCTGTGCCGGGCACCATCCGGTCCGAGACCATCGACACGATGCGGCGGCCCCCGACACCGACCGCGATGAGGCCGAGCCCGTCGAAGAGCAGGGCGAGCGAGAAGAAGCAGCCGAGTACGTAGAGGCTGCTGTGCGGCCAGTCGAAGAGGACCAGCAGCCCGAGCAGCAGTCCGAACGCGCCCTGCAGCAGCGTCCAGCCGAACTGGGGCCCGCGCACCACGACGCTGCCGACGAGGCGGAACACCCCGCCCGTCAGGAAGAGCAGCGCGGCGAACATCGTCAGCGCCTCCGCGGTGCCGTGGGGGTGACGGATGACGACGACGCCGGCGGCGATGTTCAGCGCCGCGACGACCACGCCCAGCCAGAAGTAGCTGGTGCCGCGTGACTGGACCGCGTGGAGCAGGCCGACCAGGCCGCCGATGAGCAGCAGCCAGCCGAAGAGGATCATCGAGGTGAGCGTCGCGACGCCCGTGTAGACGAGGCCGACCAGGCCGGCGACGACGAGCAGGATGCCGAGCAGGGCCAGACCGCTGAAACCGCGGTGGAGCTTCCTGCCCTCTTCTACGGGATCGGCCACCACGAACTCCTCAGGGTGCGTGCCTGCTTCGCGACCCCTTCTTGATCATAGGTTCGAACCGCATGGATAGCATCCGGCGTATGGACCGTACGGAACCCCGGCTGGAGCACGCCGTCGTGGACGGCGTCGCCACCGTCGTCATCAGCAACCCCGCCAAGCGCAACGCGATGACGGCCGCCATGTGGCAGTCGCTGCCCGTGCTGCTCGAAGGGCTGGCCGCCGACCCCTCCGTGCGCGCCCTGGTGCTGACCGGCGCCGGGGACACCTTCTGTGCCGGTGCGGACATCTCCTCGCTCCGCGATCCGTCCGGCGCCCCGCAGGGACTCGCTGTGGCGGCGGAGGAGGCGCTGGCCGCCTTTCCCCGGCCGACGCTCGCCGCGGTGCGCGGCTACTGCGTGGGCGGAGGCAGCCAGCTGGCCGCCGCCTGCGATCTGCGGTTCGCGGAGGAGGGGGCGTCCTTCGGCGTCACCCCGGCCCGGCTCGGGATCGTCTACGCGGCGTCCTCCACCCGTCGGCTGGTCGCGCTGACCGGCCCGGCGACGGCGAAGCACCTGCTGTTCTCCGGCGAGCTGATCGGCACGGAACGGGCGCTGCGGACGGGCCTGGTGGACGAAGTGCTGCCCGTGGGCGAGCTGGAGACGCGGGTCGGGGCGTACGTACGGACGCTGGCGTCCCGTTCGCAGCTGACCCAGGCGGCGGCGAAGGAGTTCGCCGCGGGGCGCGAGGACCGGGACGCGCACTGGGCGGAGCAGGCGCGCCGCAGCGGCGACACCGCGGAGGGTGTCGCCGCCTTCCTGGAGCGCCGCGCCCCGCGCTTCAGCTGGCCGGCCGGAAAGTGAGCGCTCCCTACTCGAGGATGAAGCGGCTCTTGGCCCGCCACTCCTGAACCATCGCGGCCGGGGCCTTCGCGGGTGACCCCGCGTCGTACGGCGGCTGCGGGTCGTACTCCGTGAGCAGTTGCACGGCCTGGGCGTACTCGTCACCGGCGATCCGGCCGAGCAGGGTGAGGCCCATGTCGATGCCCGACGAGACGCCTGCGGCGGTGACGTACTTACCGTCGGTGACCACGCGTTCGCCGGTCGGCTCGGCTCCGTACTCCTTCAGCGTCTCCAGCGCGAGCCAGTGCGAGGTGGCGCGCCGCCCCTTCAGGAGTCCGGCGGCCGCGAGCAGCAGCGATCCGGTGCAGACGGAGGTCGTCCAGGTACTGGTGGCGTCGGCCCGGCGCAGCCAGCCGAGGAGGTTCTCGTTGTCCATCTGGGCGCTCTGCCCGGGGCCACCCGGGACGATCACCAGGTCGGGTGCCGGGACGTCGGCCAGTGTCCGGTCGGCGACCAGCGCCAGACTGCCGCCGCTGTCGTTGCGCACCGCGCCGGCCGACTCCGCGACGAACACGGTCTCGGCGCCGGGCGCCCGGCTCAGGATCTCGTACGGTCCTACGGCGTCCAGCGCCGTGAAGCGGTCGAAGAGGAGGATGGCGATCTGCATGGGTGAGTTCCTGCCTTCCGGTCGGTGAAATCACTTCGGGTGGGGGCTGAACCGCCGGCGGTATTCGGCGGGTCCCGTGCCCACCGCCTTGAGGAATGCCCGGCGCATCGCCTCCGGGGTTCCGTATCCGCAGGTGCGCGCGATCCCGGTGACGCCGTCGGTGGTGTCCTCCAGGAGCCGGCGGGCCTGTTCGAGGCGGACGCGGTCGACGTACCGGCCGGGTGTCATGCCGGTCTCGGTCCGGAAGGCGCGGGCGAAGTGGCGGGGCGAGAGCCGGGCGCGGGCGGCGAGGGACTCTATGGAGAGGTCCTCGCCGGGGTGTTCGGTGATCCAGTGCTGGACCTCGCGCAGCGGTTCGCGACGGGCCGTCTGGGCGGTGAGCTGGGCACTGAACTGGGACTGGTTGCCGGGCCTGCGCAGAAAGACCACCAGGTGCCTGGCCACGGTGAGCGCCACCTCGCGGCCGTGGTCCTCCTCGACGAGTGCGAGTGCCAGGTCGATGCCCGCGGTGACCCCCGCGGAGGTGGCGAGCCGGCCGTCCCGCACGAAGATCGGCTCGGGGTCGACCTCGACGGCGGGGTGGGTGCGGGCGAGGTGGTCGCAGACGTTCCAGTGGGTGGTCACCCGGTGCCCGTCCAGCTGTCCGGCCGCGGCGAGGAGCAGGGCGCCGGTGCAGACGGAGACGAGCCGTTCGGGGTGCGGGCCGTGCACGCGCAGCCAGTCGACGAGAGCGGGGGCGGGATCCCGGGTGCCCGCACCGCCCGGGACGAGAAGGGTGTGGGGCGTCGCGGCGTCGGCGAGGCTGCCGTCGGGGACCAGTGTGAGGCCGCAGGACGCACGCACGGGCGCGCCGTCCGGCGAGGCGGTGCGCAGCTCGTACGAGACGTCCGGAAACCGGGAGGCGCCGGCGAAGACCTCCATGGGCCCGGTCACATCGAGGCTCTGGATGCCGTCGAAGAGGAGGACGAGTACGGATCGCTGCTTCATGCACGCCATCCTGGGCAGCCGGACGGATGGCCGCAATGACGAGATTCCCACCTTTCCTGCCATGCCGGTTGCGGCACAACTCACGCGGTTCCCGGGGTTCCGGCACGTACCGACCAGTCGGTAACGTGCGGGTATGAGTACTCTCCCGCCCCGTGCCGGTCGCCGCTGCCACAACGCCCTCAACCCGCTGCACTCCACGCTCTACTTCTCCCCCGACCTCAGCAAGGAGCTCGGCGGGATCGGGATCGACGATCCCGCCACCGCCTACTTCGCCGCGCGCGCCGCCGCCCTGGGCGCGGTCGGCCCCGGCACCGTCACCGCCACGTTCTACAACTTCAACCACGAGTTCGTGGCCCGGTACGTGCCCGCCGTCTGGGACATCGCCTCGCCCGAGACGGTCCTGGCGGCACGGCTGCGGGCCGCCGACTCGACACTGCGCCGGCTGCTCGGCGAGGAGGTCATCGCCTCCCCCGAGATGGCCGAGGCGGCGCGGCTGGCTCTGCGCGCCACCGAGGGCTGTACGCGACACGCCCGGCCGCTCTACGCGGCGCACGCGGATCTCCCGGTGCCGCAGCAGCCGCACCTGGCGTACTGGCACGCCGCGACGCTGCTGCGTGAGCACCGCGGCGACGCCCATCTCGCCACTCTCCTCGCCGCCGCGCTCGACCCGGTGGAGGCCCTGGTCAGCCACACCGCCACCGGCAAGGGCATGGCGACGCGCTGGATCCTGGCCAGCCGCGGCTGGCGGCGCACCGACTGGGAGGAGGCGTCCGCGCGGCTGCGCGAGCGTGGACTGCTCACCGCCGAGGGCGAGTTGACGGACGAGGGCACCGCGCTGCGGGCCGGCCTGGAGGAGGCCACGGACCGGATGGACCTGGCACCGTACGAACATCTCGGCGGCGCGGGCGTGGCCCGGCTGACGGAGCTGGGGCGCGGATTCCTCGGCATGGCGCTGGCGGCCGGTGCGTTTCCGGCGGAGGCGACCGGCTGACCTGCCGGAAACCAGCGGCCGGTAACTGGGGTGGTCGGGCGACACGGCACCCGGCCACCCGGCACAATGCAGGCGAGTGGCTCCGGCGCCGGTCCGAACGGCCGGCCCCGGGCCCGACCAGCACAGCCAGCAGGAGAAGGCGAGTCGGTAGAACCGTGACGACGTCCATCGAAGGCAGGATCGCCGAGGAGCTCGGCGTACGCGAGCGACAGGTGAAGGCGGCCGTGGAGCTGCTCGACGGCGGATCGACCGTGCCGTTCATCGCGCGCTACCGCAAGGAAGCGACCGAGATGCTCGACGATGCGCAGCTGCGCACGCTCGAGGAGCGGTTGCGGTACCTGCGGGAGCTGGAGGAGCGCCGCGCGGCGATCCTCGAATCCGTACGGGAGCAGGGCAAGCTCGACGAGGCGCTGGAGGCGCAGATCCGGGCCGCCGACACGAAGGCACGCCTGGAGGACATCTACCTGCCGTTCAAACCGAAGCGGCGGACCAAGGCACAGATCGCCCGTGAGGCCGGTCTCGAACCGCTCGCGTCCGGGCTGCTCGAAGACCCGTCGACGGACCCGCTCGCCGCGGCCGCGGCCTTCGTCGACGCGGACAAGGGGGTCGCGGACGCCGCCGCGGCCCTGGAGGGGGCCCGCGCCATCCTCACCGAGCGCTTCTCGGAGGACGCCGACCTGACCGGCGACCTGCGCGAGCGCATGTGGTCGCGCGGGCGGCTGATGGCCAAGGTGCGGGATGGCAAGGAGGAGGCGGGCGCCAAGTTCGCCGACTACTTCGACTTCGCCGAGCCGTTCACCGCGCTGCCCTCGCACCGGGTGCTGGCGATGCTCCGGGGCGAGAAGGAGGACGTCCTCGACCTGGTCCTGGAGCCGGAGGAGCCGTCCGAGACATCCGGTCCGTCGTCGTACGAGAACATGGTGGCCCGCCGCTTCGGGGTGAACGACCGTGGGCGCCCCGGTGACAAGTGGCTGGGCGACACGGTGCGCTGGGCGTGGCGGACCCGGATCCTCGTCCACCTCGGGATCGACCTCCGCCTGCGGCTGCGTACGGCGGCGGAGGACGAGGCGGTGCGTGTCTTCGCGTCCAACCTGCGCGATCTGCTCCTCGCCGCACCGGCCGGGACGCGGGCCACGCTCGGACTCGACCCCGGCTTCCGTACCGGGGTGAAGGTCGCCGTCGTCGACGCGACCGGCAAGGTCGTGGCGACCGATGTGATCTACCCGCACGTCCCGGCCAACAAGTGGGACCAGTCGCTCGCCAAGCTGGAGCAGCTGGCGAAGGCGCACGACGTCGATCTGATCGCGATCGGCAACGGCACCGCGTCGCGCGAGACGGACAAGCTCGCCGGTGAACTGTGCGACAAGCACCCGGAGCTGAAGCTCACCAAGGTGATGGTGTCGGAGGCGGGTGCCTCCGTGTACTCGGCCTCCGCCTTCGCCTCGCAGGAACTCCCCGACATGGACGTGTCGTTGCGTGGCGCCGTCTCGATCGCGCGCCGCCTCCAGGACCCCCTTGCCGAACTGGTGAAGATCGACCCGAAGTCCATCGGGGTCGGGCAGTACCAGCACGACCTGTCCGAGGTGAAGCTGTCGCGCTCGCTGGACGCGGTCGTCGAGGACTGTGTGAACGGGGTCGGGGTCGACGTCAACACCGCGTCGGCGCGGCTGCTTTCGCGCGTGTCCGGCATCGGGTCGGGGCTGGCCGAGAACATCGTGGCGCACCGCGACGCCAACGGTCCGTTCCGTTCCCGCAAGGGCCTCAAGGACGTGGCCCGGCTGGGCCCGAAAGCGTACGAGCAGGCCGCCGGCTTCCTGCGTATCCGGGGCGACGACCCGCTGGACGCGTCCAGTGTGCACCCGGAGGCGTACCCGGTGGTCCGCGCGATGGTGAAGCGGACGGGCAGCGATGTCGCCTCGCTGATCGGCAATTCGGGCGTGCTGCGGACGCTGCGGGCGGACGACTTCGTGGACGAGAAGTTCGGGCTGCCGACCGTCAGCGACATTCTCAAGGAGCTGGAGAAGCCGGGCCGCGACCCGCGTCCCGCCTTCAAGACGGCCACCTTCAAGGAAGGCGTCGAGAAGATCGGCGACCTGGCGTCCGGGATGGTGCTGGAGGGCGTCGTGACGAACGTCGCGGCGTTCGGCGCGTTCGTGGACGTCGGGGTGCACCAGGACGGTCTGGTGCACGTGTCGGCGATGTCGAGGACCTTCGTGAAGGACCCCCGCGATGTCGTGAAGCCGGGTGACGTCGTCAGGGTCAAGGTCATGGAGGTCGACATCCCGCGGAAGCGGATCTCGTTGACGCTGCGGCTGGACGACGAGGCGGGTGCGGGGGCCGCCGGTGCGGGCTCCGGTGCCCCCGCCGGTGAGCGCGGCGGGCGTCCGCCGCGGCAACGGCAGGGTCAGGGGCAGGGCGGATCGGGCGCGCGGGGCGGTCAGGCCGGCGGCCAGGGCGGCCAAGGGCGTGACCGGCGCGGTGGCGGGGGCGGCAACGGCGGCGCTCGTCAGGCTCCGGCTGCGTCGCCGGCCAACGGGGCGATGGCCGACGCGCTGCGGCGTGCGGGGCTGCTGGATCCGAAGCAGGGCGGCAAGAAGCGGTAGCCCAGGCGGGGGCGAGGTGGGGCGGAGCGGGGCGGGGTGCGCCTGCCGCGGGCCTTCCTCCCCGCCCCGCCCCTTCCCGTAACCGGGGCTCCGCCCCGGACCCCGCTCCTCAAACGCCGGAGGGGCTGGATTTGCCCGGCGGGCCGGACTGGCTCGGCAGGGAGCTGGGGCGGATCGGAAGGGCTGGCGGGTCAGATCTCCGTCAGGCGGCCCGCCGCCACCTCGACGCGGCGCGTCGTGCGGACCGCCTCCAGCATCCGGCGGTCGTGCGTGACCAACAGCAGCGTCCCCGTGTAGGAGTCGAGCGCGGACTCCAGCTGTTCGATCGCGGGCAGGTCCAGGTGGTTCGTGGGCTCGTCCAGCACGAGGAGGTTGACGCCGCGGCCCTGGAGGAGGGCGAGCGCGGCCCGGGTGCGTTCGCCCGGGGAGAGGGTGGTCGCCGGGCGCATCACATGGTCGGCGCGCAGCCCGAACTTGGCGAGCAGCGTACGGACCTCGGCGGGTTCCGTGTCCGGGACGGCGGCGCAGAACGCCTCCAGGAGCGACTCCGAGCCGTGGAACAGCTGCCGTGCCTGGTCGACCTCGCCGACGACCACGCCCGAGCCCAGGCTCGCGTGCCCCGAGTCCAGCGGGAGCCGGCCGAGCAGGGCCGCGAGCAGAGTCGACTTGCCGGCCCCGTTGGCGCCGGTGATGGCGACCCGGTCCGCCCAGTCGATCTGGAGCGAGGCCGGCCCGAACGAGAAGTCGCCGCGGACGACCTCCGCCTCGCGCAAGGTGGCCACGACGGAGCCCGACCGGGGCGCGGAGGCGATCTCCATCCGCAGCTCCCACTCCTTGCGCGGCTCGTCCACGACATCGAGGCGCTCGATCATGCGCTGGGTCTGGCGGGCCTTCGCGGCCTGCTTCTCGCTCGACTCGCTGCGGAACTTGCGGGCCATCTTGTCGGAGTCGCCGGCCTTGCGGCGGGCGTTCCTGACGCCCTTGTCCATCCAGGAGCGCTGCATCAGGGCCCGGCCTTCGAGCGACGAGCGCTTGTCCGCGTACTCCTCGAACTCTTCGCGGGCGTGCCTGCGGGCCCGGTCGCGCTCCTCCAGGTAGGCCGCGTAGCCACCGCCGTACAGGTTGATCTGCTGCTGGGCGAGGTCGAGTTCGAGGACCTTGGTGACCGTGCGCATCAGGAACTCGCGGTCGTGGCTGATGACGACCGTGCCGGCGCGCAGCCCGGAGACGTACCGCTCCAGTCGTTCCAGACCGTCCAGGTCCAGGTCGTTGGTGGGCTCGTCGAGCAGGAAGACGTCGTAGCGCGACAGCAGCAGCGATGCGAGCCCCGCGCGGGCGGCCTGGCCGCCGGAGAGTGCGGTCATCGGCAGGTCGAGTCCGACAGTGAGGCCCAGCTCCGCGGCGACCTCCTCGGCCCGCTCGTCCAGGTCGGCGCCGCCGAGGGCGAGCCAGCGCTCCAGTGACTCGGAGTACGCGTCGTCGGCTCCGGCCGCCCCGTCGACCAGGGCCTGCGTGGCGGTGTCCATCGTGGCCTGGGCGTCGGCGACGCCGGTGCGGCGGGCCAGGAACTCGCGCACGGTCTCGCCGGGGCGGCGCTCCGGTTCCTGCGGCAGGTGGCCGACCGTGGCGGTGGGCGGGGAGAGCCGCAGCTCGCCCTCCTCCGGCTGGTCGAGGCCCGCGAGCAGCCGGAGCAGCGACGATTTACCGGCGCCGTTGACTCCGACGAGACCGATCACGTCACCGGGCGCGACCACGAGGTCGAGCTCGGCGAAGAGAGTGCGGTCGCCGTGTCCGGCGGCGAGATCCTTGGCGACGAGAGTGGCAGTCATCAGGGTGCTGATCCTAATCGGCCGCCGGACCGCCCCGGGCGGGCAGGCCCGCCGGTGACGCGCGGGAGCGGCCGGCGGTCCCTCAGCCGTGCACCACGGGCGCGACCAGCACACTTCCCGTCGTACGTGCCACGAGGCAGGCGCGCCCCTTCACCGACCGCGCGTCCAGCGGGATCCGGTGCTCCCCCGGTTCGAGGAAACCGTTGAACGCCTCCTGGCTGCGGGGGCGGGACAGCCGGTCGAGGCGGTACGCGACCAGGCTGACGCGGCAGGCGGATGTGACCTCGACGGTGGCCGTGCCGTCCGTCGCGTCGAGCCGGACCAGGCGGCGCTGGGCGGGGGCGCCGCGGTCCACGGCGTGCTCGACCTGGGCGACGAGGACGGGGACGACCGGGACGAGGCCGTCGACGTACGCGAGGTCCGCGCCGGCCCGTTCGAAGGCCTGCCGCACGGCGGTGCGCTCCGGTTCGGTGACCGCGGGGCCGAAGGCGACGGCCCGGTAGGCGCGCAGTTCCTCGGCGGAGACCAGGGTCGCGTCCGCGGCGATGTCGGCGCCGATACCGATGGTGCGCAGTGCGGCGGCGAGCCGTGCCAGGACGGCGACGCGGGCGCCGATGAGCAGGATGCGGCGGGCGGCCGGTGCCGGTGCCGGGCCAGAAGGCGGGAGGAGTCGTTCCAGTTCGCGGCGGTACTGCTCGCCGTCGAAGCGGTACGGCCCGATGTCCCGGTACCCGCCCTGTTCCAGGTCGACGGACTCGTACGTCTGCCAGGCGAAGTCCCGCCACACGACGTCCGTCCCGTCGCGTTCGATGACGGCGGTGACCGCGCCGCATTCGAGGCTCTCGCACTCGGGGCAGCCGTAGATCACATAGCGTCCGCCGGCGAGCGGTGCCTCGGCTTCGAGCAGCAGCCGGCGCACATGGGTGGTGAAGATCGCGGGCGGTACGTCGGAGGCGAGCGGGGAGACGGCGTCGAGGTCGGAGAGACGGAACAGCAGCGGGCGGCCGTCGACGAGGAAGTCCATGAAGTCCCGGTGCACCTGGTGGTCACCGTTGGCCAGGACCCCGCCGGCCCGCATGGCGGGTGCCAGACCGAAGGTCGCGTACGGGGCAGACATGACCCGAGTATTCCCGTCCGGAGGCCGTTGTGAGCACGGCATCGTGGATTTCCGTTAGCGTCCGGCCATGAGTGAAGACGTGACGGGCAGGGGCGGCGGGGCGGCAGGGGCGGATGTGATCGTGGTGGGCGGTGGGGTCAGTGGTCTCACCACGGCGATGGTGCTCGCGGAGCGCGGCCACCGGGTGCGTGTCTGGTCCGCGGCACCGTCCTCGGCCACGACGTCCGCGGTCGCGGGCGCCCTGTGGTGGCCGTACCGGATCGAACCGCAGGACTGGGTGGGCGACTGGTCGCTGGCGTCGCTCCGGTGGTACGAGGAGCTGGCCGCCCGTCCGCGGGAGACCGGCGTGCGGCTGGTCGACGGAATGCACCGGGGTGAGCGGCTCGCCGCGCTCGGGCCCTGGGCGGGGCAGCTGGACGGTGTGGTGGAGACCGCCGAGGGGCTGCGGTGCCGGCTGCCGCTGATCGACATGCCCGTCCACCTGGAGTGGCTGGAGAGGCGGGTCAGGGCGGCCGGGGGCTCGGTGGAACGGCGGACCATCGCTTCCTTCGACGAGGCGGCCGCGGAGGCTCGGACCGTGGTCAACTGCACGGGGCTCGGCGCCCGGGAGCTGGTTCCCGACTCCGGGGTGCGCCCGGTGCGCGGCCAGTTGGTGCTGGTGGAGAACCCCGGGATCGAGGAGTGGTTCACCGAGGCGGACCCGGCGTCGAGCGAGACGACGTACTTCTTCCCGCAGCCGGGCCGGCTGGTGCTCGGCGGCACGGCCGGTGCCGACGACTGGGACACGGTGCCCGATCCCCGTACGGCACGGGAGATCGTGGCCCGGTGCGCCCGGATCCGGCCGGAGATCGCCCGGGCACGGGTCATCGGGCACCGTGTGGGACTGCGGCCGGCCCGGGACGCGGGGGTGCGGATCGAGGCCGAGCCGCTGCCCGGCGGCGGCCGCCTGGTGCACAACTACGGGCACGGGGGCGCGGGCGTGACGGTGGCTCTGGGGTGCGCGGAGGCGGCGGCCCATCTGGTGGGCTGAGCCGCCGCGTGCCCGGGGTGACGCGAATCAGTCGTCCGCGGGCGTCGAACCGCCGGGCTTGTCGTGGCGCTCGGTGGTGACCTGGCTGCCGCCGGGGCCGATCCGGATCTCGAAGTCGCCGTCGTACTTGGCGTGCCCCTCGATGACCGCGGACTCGACGGCTTCCACGCCGAACTCGCGGCGCACGATGAGCGGGTCCTCGCGCAGGTCCCGCATCAGGGCCACGCACATGCCGATCATCACGATGGTGAAGGGCGCGGCCACCAGAATGGTCAGGTTCTGCAGGCCCTCCAGCGCATTGCCCTTGCCGTTCCCGATGAGCAGCATGATCGCCGCCACGGCACCGGTGACGACACCCCAGAAGACGACGACCCACTTGGCCGGTTCGAGGATGCCCTTCTGGGAGAGGGTGCCCATCACGATGGAGGCGGCGTCCGCGCCCGAGACGAAGAAGATGCCGACCAGGACCATCACCAGCACACTCATCACGGTGGCGATCGGGAACTCCGCCAGCACGCCGAAGAGCTGGGCCTCCGGGGTGTCCGCCCCGCTCAGCCTGCCGGCCTCCTGAAGCTTGATCGCGGTTCCGCCGAAGATGGCGAACCAGACCAGGCTCACGGTGCTGGGCACCAGGATGACGCCTCCGATGAACTGGCGGATCGTCCGGCCCCGGCTGATCCGGGCGATGAACATGCCGACGAAGGGCGTCCAGGAGATCCACCAGGCCCAGTAGAAGACGGTCCAGTTGCCCAGCCACGTGGCCACCTTGCCCTCGCCGGTCGCCTCGGTACGTCCGATGAGCTGGGGCAGATCACCGAGGTAGGCGCCGAGCGAGGTGGGCAGCAGATCCAGCACGATGATCGTGGGGCCCGCGATGAACACGAAGACGGCGAGGATCAGGGCGAGCACCATGTTGATGTTGGACAGCCATTGGATGCCCTTCTCCACGCCGGAGACCGCCGAGGCGACGAAGGCGACGGTCAGCACGGCGATGATCAGGACCAGCAGCCCGGTGCCCGTCTTCTCCTGCCAGTTCAGCTCCTGGAATCCGCTGCCGATCTGGAGGGCGCCCAGGCCCAGCGAGGCGGCTGAGCCGAAGAGCGTGGCGAAGATGGCGAGGATGTCGATCAGGCGGCCGAACCCGCCGTGGGCGTGGCGGGCGCCGATGAGCGGTTCGAAGACCGCGCTGATCGTCTGCCGCCTGCGGCGCCGGAAGGTGCTGTACGCGATGGCCAGCCCGACCACCGCGTAGATCGCCCAGGGGTGCAGCGTCCAGTGGAAGAGAGTGGTGGCCATCGCCGTCTGCAGCGCCTCGGCGGCGTCGGCGGGGTGGGTGCCGGGCGGCGGGTCGGTGAAGTGCGCCAGCGGCTCGCTGACCCCGTAGAACATCAGGCCGATGCCCATGCCGGCGCTGAACATCATCGCGACCCAGGACACGGTCTTGAATTCCGGCTCCTCACCCTCCTGGCCGAGCGTGATCTTTCCGTACCGGCTGATGGCGAGCCAGAGGGCGAAGACCACGAACCCGGAGGCGGCCAGCATGAAGGCCCAACCACCGTTGTGGAGGAGACCGTTGAGCAGCGTGTCGGACACGTCCTCCAGGGAGTCGGTGGCGGTGGCTCCCCAGACCACGAAGGCGAGGGTGAGGACCGCGGCGACGCCGAACACCACCCGGTCGGTCGTGGGGCGCCGGCCCTGGGTCGGATCGCCGGGCAGATCCGCCGTCACCGACAGATCCCCCCTGCCGCCCGTTCTCTGATCGTCCTGCGACACGAATGGCACCTTTCACGGAAGCTGAAAATTCGCTCTCCGTAGGCAGTACCACACGCGGTGTGCATCTCCCGGGATCAACAAGCGGTATCGGGTTGACCGTTTGTGAGGTGAAATGTCGCCCGCCGGTCCAGGAGGAGCGGGATCAGCCTCCGGGCGGGCTGCCGCAGGGTCACGTACACACCGTCCCCGTCGGGCCGGGACGTGACGCCGTGCAGGGCCAGTTCGTCCCGCACGCCGGCGTACCGGTCCGCAGTGAGCCGGTAGCCGCAGGGCGGGTCGGTGAGGATCTCGCCGGGCTCCGCCGCCTCGTTGTCCGCTCCGCCGAGGTACACCGGCCCCGCGTCGGCGAACCCGGCGGCGCGCGAGCGGGCGGTGGCCGCACGGATCCGGTCGCGCTCCTCGTCCGCGTAGGCGAAAAGGGCGTTGAGCGCGGCGCGTTGGGAGCCTACGCGGCGTCGCTGCCCCAGGGCGGGTTCGGTCTGCTCGGCCTCGGAGAGCGCGTCCGCGCGGGATTCGACGAGCAGACCGATCGCGTGCTTGAGGGCCGCCGTGTTGCGCAGGATGCGTTCCTGTCCGTCGCCCGCCGTCTGCTTGAGCGTGCCGCCCGTCACCGGGTCGGTCCAGACCCCGTAACGGCCGCTGCTGAATCCGGCGTCCCGCGCGGCCGGTCGCACGTAGCGTTCGACCAGGCGCTCGGATGCTTCGTGCACCCGGTCGTCGGCGTTGAGGTTGCGGGGCCAGAGCGCGTACAGGTCCTTGTCGTAGGCGGGCGGGGTCGCGCCGTACTCGTGGAGGTCGTCGATGACATCGGGGGTGCGGTCCCGGATGACCGCGGCGAGGGCACGGGCCTCGGCGGTCCGCAGGGCGAGGTGGTCGCGGTTGATGTCCAGCCCGTCGGCGTTGCCACGGGTTCCGGCGGCCAGACCGTCGGGGTTGGCGGTGGGCAGGACGAGGATCTCGGTGCGGGCGAGAAGGGCGCGGGTCGCCGGGTCCGTGGCGTAGGCGAGGTCGCGGATCGTCTCCAGGCACACCTCGCGGCCGGCGGGTTCGTCGCCGTGCTGGCTGCAGACCAGCAGCACGGTGAGCGTGGCCGGAGCGCCGCCGCCGATCCGGACGAGGCGCAGGGGGCGTCCCTGCCGCGTCGTACCGATGCGGTCCACGGTCACCCGGTCGCTGTGCCGGTCGGCGGCGGCGAGCAGCGACCGCTCCTCGTCGGCGTCGGTCCACCGCGCGCCGGCGGCGGACTCGAATCCCGTACGGGGCGGAGTGTGCGCCGCTTCGGAGGGTGCGGTCACCATGAGGACGGCCAGTGCGGTGGCGACGGCGGTCAGGGTGAGGTTACGGATGCGGTGACGGCCGGGGGGCCTGCGGGGGCGGTTCCGGCCGGGTCGGGTCATCGGTCCGTTCGCCGGGTCACGCCCCGTGCGCGTATCGGCATGCGCGGAAGGTATCCCGAACGGCGCCCCGCGCGACAGACCTGCGCGGGGTTCGGCTGTCGGCCGGTTCCCAGGAGTCGTCGCACGACCATGTACACGACGCTTCTCGCGCGGGATGACAGACTGCGCAGATGATGGATGACCTTCCCGTCGGCCTGGTGGCCCGGCACCTTGCCGAGGACGACCATCTCCGCGTGCTCGCCGTACTGGACGCGTGGTGGGGCGGGCTCAAAGGCGAAGCGGGCTCGGTGGAACGCGCGTTGCTGCTGCCCCGGCTGTACTTCCAGCACTTCGCCACCACCGGTTTCCTGGTCGAACGCGACGGTGGCGAAATCGCCGCCTTCCTGGTCGGCTTCCTCTCGCAGACAGAACCCGAAACCGCCTACGTGCACTTCGTCGGCGTCGACCCGGCCCTGCACGGGCAAGGTGTGGGTCGGCTCCTCTACCGGGCGTTCTTCGCGCTCGCCCGGTCCCACGGGCGCCGTCACGTGCACTGCGTCACCAGCCCGGAGAACACCGCGTCGCGGGCGTTCCACACCCGGCTCGGCTTCACGGCGTCCGCGGTGAAGCCGGACTACGACGGCCCCGGACTCGACCGGGTGGCGTTCACCATCGACCTTTCCGCCGACCCGGCGGCCACGCCCTGGCTAAGGTGACGACGTTCGCGCTCACCGGCCGGGTCCGGCCGTTCCCTGCCTCATCCCGCGTCTCCCAGGAGCGTCTCTTGCCCGGTCCGACCCCCGATGCCCCTCGTGACGCACGCCCCACGCTGGAGGCAGTGGCGGCCCGTGCCGGAGTCTCCCGGGCGACCGCGTCCCGGGTGGTGAACGGCGGCGCGGGGGTGCGGCAGCCGCTCGTGGAGCAGGTCCGCAAGGCGGTCGAGGAGCTCGGCTACATTCCGAACCACGCGGCCCGGACGCTGGTGACCCGGCGCAACGGGGCGGTCGCCGTGATCATCGACGAACCCGAGGTCCGGATCTTCTCCGATCCCTTCTTCTCCCGGCACATCCGGGGCATCAGCCGTGAACTCGGCGTGTACGACGCCCAGCTGGTCCTGCTCCTGGTGGAGGGCAGCGGGGACTTCGAGCGCGTCACCCGCTATCTGGCCGGCGGCCACGTCGACGGGGTGCTCGCCTTCTCGCTGCACACCGACGACGAACTTCCCTCCGTCATCCGCCGGTTCCGGGTGCCCACCGTCTACGGCGGCCGCCCGGGGCGGCCGGGCGCCGCCTCCGAGCTCGCGGTCCCCTATGTGGACTGCGACAACCGCGGTGGCGCCCGCGAGGCCGTGCGCCATCTGGTCGCGCTCGGCCGCCGGAACATCGCGCACATCGCGGGTCCGCGCGACCAGACGTCGGCGCTCGACCGGATCGACGGGTACACGGACGTACTGCCGGGCGGCGATCCCGCCCTCGTCGCGGACGGCGACTTCACCACCGAGGGCGGCGCCCGGGCGATGGCCCGGCTGCTGGAGCGGCGGCCTGACCTGGACGCCGTCTTCGCCGCCAACGATCTGATGGCCTCCGGCGCCCTGAGGGTGCTGCACGAACACGGCCGCAGGGTGCCGCAGGATGTGGCGCTGGTCGGATTCGACGACATGGAGTCGGTCGCCGAGAACACCGATCCTCCGCTGACGACCGTCCGCCAGGACGTGGAAGGGATGGGGAGGCTGATGGTCCGGCTGCTGATGGAGCGGCTCGACGACGGGACAGCCGGAGCCGATTGCGTGATCACACCGACCGACCTGATCCGTCGCGCCTCGGCCTGACCTGCGCCGTACGGTGACCGGCAACCGCGGTCAGGAGGCTGCGCGCCGCCGTGCTTCCCGGTGGGCGGCCCGCGCCCGCCGCGCCCGCGGCAGGTACCGCAGCCGTTCCGGCAGTACCGGCACGACCACCCGCACGACGGAGCAGAACCGCCCCAGCCTGCGCTCCTGGGCATCCGTCCACTCCAGCCCGATCGCCTCGCGCGCGTCCGGCGGCATGAGGCCGACGGTGAGGAAGCCGCGGAACCGGGCCAGCGGCGGCAGCAGCACCGGCCACAGGGCCCTCAGCAGCAGCCGGAGGGCCAGGGGCCCCCGGTCCGGAGGCGGTACCGGCGCACCAGTGGCGACGAGCTCCTCGACGACGACGGTCCGTTCGACCTCGTCGGCGAGCATGGAGCGGTAGTAGGGCCAGAACTCCTCGATCGTCTGGGGCATGTCCCGGTCGTGGATCCCCAGCACCCGGCCCACCTGGAGCCATTCGCGGTACAGCGCCCTCTCCTGCTCCGCGCCGAGCGGCCGCAGGAGGTACTGCGCACCGTGCAGGTAGACGGGGAAGCCGGTCGCGTGCACCCATGCGTAGTTCGCCGGTGACAGCGCGTGGTAGGGGCGGCCGCGGGTGTCGGTGCCCTGGATGGTGCGGTGCAGCCGGCGGAGCCGGCGCCCCTCCTCCGCGGCTTCCTCTCCCCCGTACACCCAGAGCTGGAGCGAGCTGAGGGAACGCTCCCCGCGGCCCCACGGGTCCGTACGGAACACGGAGTGCTCGTCGACGCCCGCACCGACCGCCGGATGGGCGACCTGGAGGGTGAGGGCGGCCGGCAGCATCAGCAGCGCCCGGACGTCACCGGACAGGCTCCACAGCACACCCCCGGGCGGGGGCGGCGCCGGATCGGCGCCCCTGTCTGTCCGGCTGCTCATGCGGTGCTCCCGACGGTCGGCGGGCACACGGCTCGGCGCCCGGCCCCCGCGTGATCCAGTATGCGAGCGCTTCGGCGGTCGTGCGCACCGGCCCCGTGGAACACCCTGCCGTCAGCGGTGTTGACGGGGCTCATGAAACAAGTCAATAGTATTTGTAACTTTGACTCCCGTACCGGATGGCCCCTCATATCCCTTGCCACACAGATGAGTTGACGCCACAGACAGCGACAACCCGCAACAGCGGGCCGCAGGGAGTCGGTACACGGACAGGAGGGCGCACCATGGGGCGATACAGCCGCCTGCACGAGATACGCCGGATGGATCCGGCGCGCGACTACGCCGAGATCCTTCGGCTGATCTCCCAGTACGAGTTCCCGTGGGACTACCGGCAGGGGGTGAGCGTCGCCTTCCTCCGGGACTACGGCGTCCCCCGGATCTCCGTGCTCCTCGACCGGACCCAGGAGTTCGAACGGGCCGGGCAGAAGCGGTACGACGACACGGTGCTGATCGGGTACGAGATGGCCGCCGACGGCTTCGACTCGGAGCGCGGCCGGGCGGCCGCACGTCACCTGAACCGGATCCACGGCAAGTACAGCATCCCGAACGAGGACTACCGCTACGTCCTCGCGACCACGGTCGTGGGGCCCAAGCGCTGGATCGACCGGTTCGGCTGGCGCCCGCTGTGCGCCCAGGAGGTCCAGGCGCTCGTGGAGACCGGCCGCAAGATGGCGGCGGTCATGGGCATCGAGGGTGCGCCCGACACGTACGAGGGGTTCGAGCAGCTGCTCGACTCCTACGAGGAACGGATGTTCGCGTACGACCCGGCCAACCGGCGGGTCGCGAACGCCACCTTCCGCGTCATGGCGAGCTGGTACCCGCGTCCGTTACGCCCCCTGGTGGCGAGGTTCTCGCTCGCGCTGCTGGACGAGCCGCTGCTGAGCGCGCTGGGCTTCCGGGCGCAGCCGCGATGGGCGCAGGCCTCTGCTTCGGCGGCCCTGCGCCTGCGCGCGCGGTGCGTACGCCGACTGCCTGCCCGGCCGCGCCGGTTCCCCTCGCGCCCGCAGCCCCGTTCGTACCCCTTCGGCTGGCGGCTCGACGACCTCGGACCGCACTGGGCCCGCAACCGCCCTCTGGAACCGCTGCCCGACGAGGCCGACGGGGCCCCTGGGGGTTCTAGCCGGCAGCCAGCAGCGGCACCAGATAGCAGCGGGCGAACTCCCGCACCTGGGTCTCGTCGTCGAGCTCGAAACAGCTGACGGGGTTGAGGAGGAAGGAGACGGTGATCCGCACCATCAGTTCGGCGACCGGGGTCGCATCGGTCGCCGGCCGGCCCTCCGCGCGCCGGGCCTCGCGCAGCCGGTCGGCCAGGTAGTCGCGGATGGCGAGGAAGGCCGGTCCGCTCTCCAGCGTCAGGAAGGGGAGCATGGTCTCGGGCTCAAGCCGCAGCAGACCGCCGATGAGCGGATGCTCCCTGATGTGGCGGAGAACCGCGGCGAAGCCCTCGACGAGCCGGTCCTCCGTCGTCGGCAGTGCCGCCACGGCATCGTCCACCTCCACCAGGAAGCGGCGGTACTCGCGCAGCAGACAGGCGGAGACGAGACTGTCCTTGTTCCCGATCCGCCGGTACACGGTCACCCGTGAGACCCTGGCGCGCTTGGCGACGTCGTCCACGGTGGAGCGGCGCAGCCCGAAGGTCATGAACTGCTCACGCGCGGCGTCCAGGATCTGTTCGCTCAGTGCGTCGGAGGGCGGCGTCGCGCTGAGCGCCACGGCCAGCCGTGTCCCGTCGGTACTCCGTGCCGCCATGGGCCCTCCCCCGCTCCGCCGCTGCCCTCCACCATAGGAGCGGTTACGCAGTGACTCACCCCGTATCTCTGTAACAACGCGGGCAGGGCGCCCACCGGTGTCGGTGAGCGCCCTGCCGGTGTTGCGTTGCGGGCCGGGACTACTCGCAGGTCCCGGCGAACGTCTTGCGGGTCACCACGTCGGTGGCCGCCGCGCTCGTGTCCAGCCAGGCTGCGCGCTGGCCGTCACCGAGGGACGGGGCCAGCTGACCGCCGGAGGAGCAGGAGATCCGGCTGAAGTTGTTCAGCCCGGCGACCACGTCGGCGGTGGTGGAGACCATCGCCTTCATCGGTTCGCCCCACGCTCCGAGCGCGCCCCAGATGTCGTACGTGGAGTACGCGAAGTACTCGTCGGTGACCGAGAACTGGGCCATGTACGTGCCACCGGGGTACGCCAGCTTCGCTGTCTTGTTCAGATCACCGTGGGGCGCCGACCTGAACGTCGTGCTCGGGATGAAGAAGCCGCCGGTCTCACGCCAGAACACGCGATCCGAGGTGATCTGGATGTCCGAGACGTAGTTGAAGAGGAAGCCGGTGATCCGCTTGGTCTGTGTGGTGCCCTTCGCGATGTCGTAGATGTTCACGTATGTGCCGTCGGCGCCACCGGCCCAGGCGATCTGACCGTGCTTCATCGCGAGGTGGCCGGCCTTGGAGCCGGCGTCGGGCGTCACGTTGACGGTGGTGCCGTCCGCCTTGCGGAGCATGACCTCCTGCTCACCGTCGGCGGTGGTGCTGATGTAGGCGAGCGCGCCGTTGTCGGTCACGGGCTCGGTCTCGTCGGCGTCGGGGTGGTCGACGAGCTTCTTGATCGCGCCCTGGCCCTTGGCCCCGGTCCCGTAGATGCCGATGGAGTCGCCGGCGATGCGGGTGAAGGCGATGCGGTCGTCGTCCAGGGACGGGTCGAGCAGGTAGGCGTCCTTCTGGGCCAGTTCGCGGGTCGGCTTTTTGTCGAAGCGGCCCACGGTGATACCGAAGGCGGCGCTGCCCTGGTCCCAGGCGATGGCGTCGCCGTGGCTCATCGCGTAGACGTCGCCGTTGATCTGGGCGGCCTGCTCGTCGACCCCGCTGTAGACCTCGTACGCGGGCAGGATGTTGGCGCCGATGGTGGTGCCGTCGTGCGTGCCGCCCTTGTGCTCCCAGTCGTTCTCGATGCCGTGGCCGTCGAACGCCTTGGCGATCGCGGCGAGATCGGCCTTGGAGACGTTCAGGGACTTGGCTGCGAGGGTCACCGCGTTGCGCATGTCGGTGAAGCCGGAGAGCGGTGTGAGGTAGTTCTGCGCGGACCGGTAGACGATCTGGTCGGCGAGCTTGCTGTCGATGTTCTTGCGCATGTCCCACAGCGCGCCGCCGACGATGGTGGAGTTGGAGTGCACTCCGCCGTTGTCGATGTCGAGCGTGATGGGCTTGTAGTCCTTCTGCGCGTTACGGCCGTCGTTCAGGTCGCGCAGGGCGCACTCCTCCAGCGGCTTGGTGCCGTTGCAGAGGTACTCGCCGATGAGGCCGGACGTCGGGTCGCTCATCGCGATGCCCTTGTCGGCGGTCTCCATGGCGTTGCCGAAGTAGTCGGATATCGCCTCGTTGAGCGCGCCCGACTGGTTGAGGTAGACGAGCCCGGCGGAGTGCTCGGTGACACCGTGCGTCATCTCGTGGCCGACGACGTCCAGGCCGACGGAGAGCGGGACGCCGTCCATGTGGCCGTAGACCATCTTGGAGCCGTCCCAGAAGGCGTTGGCATAGTCGCTGCCGTTCGCGGAGACGTTGACGACGGAGTGGATCGTGCCGCCCTTGCCGTCGACGCCGTCGCGGCCGATCTGGTCCTTGTAGTACTCGTAGACCTTCGCGGCGTTCACGTGCGCGTCCACCGCACCCGACGAGGTGTTCGCACCGTCGAAGCGGTCGCTCGCCGATGCGGCCAACGGGATGTCGTCGGTGACGGGGCCGCCCGCGACGAGGTTGTAGTCCTTGCGCTGTGCGTCGTACGTACGGATCTGGCCGCCGGTGAGCGGGTACATGGCGCGCGTCGAGTCGGCCAGCGTGTACGAGCCGTCCGCCTCCTTGTTGGCGTCCAGCTTCGCCTCGCTGCCGTCGACGCGTACGCCCGTCCCCTGTGCGGGTGACGCGTCGGCGGCGTCGATGTTGTTGTACGAGAGCGCGATGCCGCCCACGCGGGCGTCGACGTACACCTCCTGCCGCACCGGGCCGCCGTTCGCCTTGCCGCCGGTGACGGTGAAGTGCCAGGCGAGCCTGCCGCCCTGGGCGTCGGGCAGCACGGACAGACCGTGCGCCGCGGTCTTCGCTCCCTGTACGCCGGAGAGGCCGCGGTCGAGGGTGAACATCCGATGCTTTGCGGTCGCTTCGCTCACCGTGGGCGTGGTGGAGACCGTGAGGTCGGTGTAGAGCGTGCCCGTGGCGGAC
This sequence comes from Streptomyces sp. NPDC050422, assembly GCF_044458665.1. Classification (NCBI taxonomy): domain Bacteria; kingdom Bacillati; phylum Actinomycetota; class Actinomycetes; order Kitasatosporales; family Streptomycetaceae; genus Streptomyces; species Streptomyces sp. NPDC050422. The sequence goes on along the minus strand of NZ_JBITIE010000013.1, from coordinate 161,931 downwards.
GTGATCTGCTGGCCGCCGTCGGCGGCCTGCGTCTGCACCGCGTACTCGGCACCGAAGACGGGGACACCGTCATGCTTCTGCTGGAAGCGCACCGATGACTGCTTGCCGTCCTTGGTGGTCTTCACCGCGCTCAGATCGGAGACCGGGACCTTGTACGTGTCCTCATGAGCCTTCAGGTGGGCCCGGGCCGCCTGGGCCGGGGTGCCTGCCCGGGGGGCCTTGTCCAGGCCCTGGGTCATCGCGGGGGCGACGCCTGCCGGGTCGGCCGCCGGTGCTGTAGCGGTGTCGTCCGCCCAGGCCGGCGCGCCCATCAACGCTGCTCCGGTCGCGGCGGCGACCACCCCGGTCGCCAGAATCCGCAGCACGCTCGTTCGTCTCACTGGACCTCCCCATCGCACACCTGCGTCCGAGGCGCCGGGGCGGCTCGGACGTTGACGTGCCGATCGTTCGTCATGGGACGCTGTGTGAACAGGGGGTGACGCTGGCGCGAAAGCGCCGTGGCGTAATTACGCCTCAAAAATGCGACTGCGCGAGCGAGTTGTCCGATGTTTCGGGCAACCATCCCGCCCGGGCGGCGTACCAGCCGAGCTGGAATCGCGTCGCCGCGCCCACCTCGTCCATCAGCGCGTGCAGCCGGCGCTGCACCGTGCGATGGCCCATCCCCAACTGGCGCGCGATGGCGGCATCGGTCAGCCCGACGTGGAGAAGGGCCACGATCTGCCGGTCGATCGCCGCGACCGGAGATTCCTCGGGCCGTTCCGTGCCGGCCGGACTCAGCCGCCAGCCCTTCTCGAAGTGCTCCTCGAAGAGCGAGACCAGAGCCGTGAGCAGACCCGTCCGGTGCACGACGAGCGCTACCGGCTCCTCCTCGCGCTCCGGGTCCAGCGGCAGCAGGGCTATGCGGCGGTCCACGATGACGAGCTTGATCGGCAGCCGGTCCGTGACGGAGATGTGCTGGCCCTCGGCCACGCTCGACATGAGCAGGGCCGCGGTCACCGGCTGCTCCAGCCAGACGCGATCCACCACGCTGCGCTGGGTCACTCCGCGGCGCATCACCGCGGAGTCCATCTCCTGGTTGTCCTGGAAGGTGAGCACAGGCATTGGGCTGTTGGGCACCAGAGCGCACACCTCCCAGGTGGCCCGCTGCTGCATCGTCACCAGCCGTCGCCGGATCGCCGCCGGCCCGGACAGCACCTCGACCGGCGCGCCGGCCCCGTACATCTGCGCGGAGCGGTGCCGTTCGGAGAGGTCTCCCACGAGCGACTCGACCCTGTGCAGGGCGGACCGCCGGGATTCGAGGAGCGGTCCGAGCGCGAGGACGGGAGAGGCGGCCCGGTAGCGGACGGCGCCACCTGATTCCGGGCGGTCGGCACTGGCGAGCCCGCGTTCCACGAGGGAGTCGAGGGCTCGGGCCACCGCCTCATCGCTCAGCGGGCCCGCGAGCGCGTCCGGTTCGCAGTCCGGGCGGTCCACGAGCAGACGGTAGACCGCGTCCTCTTCCGCTCCGAGGCCCAGCAGCGTCAGCAGCGCCCCGTCCACCGGGCCGCGCTGCCCGATGTCCTCGGCCCGGCCCGGCTCCCCACCCCGCGTCTCAGTAGCCGCCATGCCCCGCCCCTTCCGGCCCGCCGCCTTGACGGCGTCAGGCTATCCGGCATGATCCGCACGAACGGCGTCAGTCGAAGTCGTACACCGTCACCGGTATGCCCCGTCCGGCCAGCCGCTGCTCGATCAGGGGCTCGATCCGGGACCACTTCCCGCCCGCCAGCCCGCAGCCGATCCGCGGCATGTGCACCGAGGCACCCAGTTCGGCCGCCCGGTCCGCCACCGCCCCCAGAGCCGTGTCGATCGCCTCGTACCGCACCGGTACCCCGTTGCTCCCCCTGCGCATCCCGCGCTGACCCACCGCGTTCGCCACCCAGACGTACGGGCTCACCTGCACGAACTGCACGGCACCGAGGCCGAAGTCGTTGCCGGCGCGCTCGCGGTGCCAGCTCCGGTAGGCCGCTTCGGGTTCCGGCCAACGGCGTGAGAGGGCCAGGACGAACCCCTTGCCCCAGCCACCCAGGTCGTTGCAGACATGGACGATCAGCTTGACGCCCTTGCCGCAGGGCGAGGTCGCGTCACCGCGGACGTAAGTGATCTCGGACATGAGTTCAGGCTAGAGGCCACCACTGACACCGGGCTCTTTCACATCACTGGTGAGACAGCAATACTGTTGCACCGGAGTGAGGAGCACGCACGAAGCGGCCCACCCCAGCGGAGACGAGGAGCGGACATGGCGACCGAGGGCGAGGAGCCGAAGCTCACCGTCGACGAACTGGCGGCACGCGCCGGGGTGACCGTGCGCACGGTGCGCTTCTACAGCACCCGTGGACTGCTGCCGCCCCCTGTCATCGGGCCGCGCCGCGTCGGGCACTACGGGCACGAGCACCTGTCCCGGCTGGCGCTCATCGAAGAGCTCCAGCACCAGGGCATGACGCTCGCCGCGATCGAACGCTATCTGGAGCAGTTGCCGCCCGATCTGAGCGCCCACGATCTGGCCATCCACCGGGCCCTGGTGGCGTCGTGGGCGCCCGATCCGGCGGAGGAGGCGACCCGTGCGGAGCTGGAACGCCGCTCGGGGCGTCCGCTGTCGCCGGAGGACATCGACCGGCTGGCCGCGATGGGAGTGCTGGAACGGTCCGGAGCGGACGACGGTGTGTACCGGGTGGACCCGGGGCTGCTGCGGCTCGGCGTGGAACTCCTCGACGTGCCGATCGCGCACGAGACGATCCTCGCCGCCCGTACGGTCCTGCTGGAACACACCCGCTCGGTCGCGCACGAGCTCAGCCGGCTGTTCCGGGACGAGGTGTGGGGTCCGTACCGGGAGCGGGAGTCGGATCCCGAGCATCTCAAGGCGATGAAGTCGCTGTCCGCGCACATGCAGCCGCTCGTCCTGCAGGCGCTCGTGACCGCGTTCCAGCGCTCGCTCAAGGAGGAGTTGCGGGCCGCCTTCGCGGCCGAGTAGCTGCCTGACGGGGCCGCACCCACGCATAGGTGTGGTGGGTGGGGCCCCGTCCCGGCGTCGTCAGTCGTGGAAGGTCTCGCCCTTCTCCGCCTTCTCCACGAGCAGCGCGGGCGGCAGGAAGCGGTCGCCGTACCGCTCGGCGAGTTCCCGGGCGCGGGCCACGAAACCGGGCAGGCCGCCCTCGTAGCCGTTGATGTACTGGAGCACGCCGCCGGTCCATGCCGGGAAGCCGATCCCCATGATGGAGCCGATGTTGGCGTCGGCGACGGTGATCAGGACGTTCTCCTCCAGGCAGCGGACACTGTCCAGGGCCTCCGAGAAGAGCATCCGCTCCTGCATGTCGGCGAACGGGATGTCCGTGTCCGGCTTCGTGAAGTGCTCACGCAGTCCGGGCCAGAGGCGGGTGCGCCCGCCGTTCTCGTCGTACTCGTAGAAACCCGCGCCGCCGCTGCGTCCGGGGCGGCCGAACTCGTCGACCATGCGGTCGATGACCGCGTCCGAGGGGTGGCCGGGCCAGGTGCCGCCCGCCTCCTCGACGGCCCGCTTCGTCTCGTTGCGGATCTTGCGGGGCAGGGTCAGCGTCAGCTCGTCCATCAGGGAGAGCACCTTGGCCGGGTAGCCCGCCTGGGCGGCGGCCTGCTCGACGGACGCCGGCTCTACGCCCTCGCCGACCATGGCGACGCCCTCGTTGATGAACTGGCCGATGACGCGCGAGGTGAAGAAGCCGCGCGAGTCGTTGACGACGATCGGCGTCTTCTTGATCCGGCGGACCAGGTCGAAGGCGCGGGCCAGTGCCTCGTCGCCGGTCTTCTCCCCCTTGATGATCTCGACGAGCGGCATCTTGTCGACGGGCGAGAAGAAGTGCAGCCCGATGAAGTCGACGGGGCGCGAAACTCCCTCGGCCAGCACCGTGATGGGCAGGGTCGAGGTGTTGGAGCAGAGCAGGGCGTCCGGCTCGATGATGTCCTGGATCTCCTGGAACACCTTGTGCTTGAGCGCGGTGTCCTCGAACACGGCCTCGATGACGGCGTCGCAGCCCGCGAGGTCGGCCGGGTCGCCGGTCGGGGTGATGCGGGCCAGCAGCTCGTCTCGCTTGGCCTCGGTCGTACGGCCCCGGGAGAGCGCCTTGGCGAGCAGCTTCTCGCTGTACGCCTTGCCCTTGGCCGCGGCCTCCACCGAGACGTCCTTGAGGACGACGTCGATGCCGGCCCGGGCGCAGGAGTACGCGATGCCCGCACCCATCATCCCGGCGCCGAGGACGGCGACCTTGTGGATCTGCCGCTCCTCGATGCCCTTGGGGCGGCTGGCGCCGGAGTTGACGGCCTGGAGGTCGAAGAAGAACGCCTGGATCATGTTCTTCGAGACCTGGCCCGTGACCAGCTCGGTGAAGTAGCGGGCCTCGATGGTGAGCGCGGTCTCGAAGTCGACCTGCGAGCCCTCGACAGCAGCGGCCAGGATGTTGCGCGGGGCGGGCATGGGGGCGCCGGCGAGCTGCTTCTTCAGGTTGGACGGGAAGGCCGGCAGGTTGGCGGCGAACTTGGGGTTCGACGGAGTGCCGCCGGGGATCCGGTAGCCCTTGACGTCCCAGGGCTGCTGGGACTCGGGGTTCGCGTCGATGAAGGCGCGGGCCTTCTCCAGCATCTCCTCACGGGTGGCGGCGACCTCGTGGACCAGGCCGTTCTCCAGGGCGCGCTGCGGGGTGTACTGGGTCCCCTGGAGCAACACCTTGAGCAGCGCGTCGGCGATGCCCATGAGGCGTACGGTGCGGGTGACGCCACCACCGGCGGGCAGCAGGCCGAGGGTGACCTCGGGCAGGCCGATGCGGGAGCCGGGGGCGTCGAGGGCGACGCGGTGGTGGGAGGCGAGGGCGATCTCGTAACCGCCGCCGAGGGCCGCTCCGTTGATGGCGGCGACGACGGGCTTGCCGAGGGTCTCGATGCGGCGCAGCGACCGCTTGATCGCGGTGCCGGCGTCGAACGCGGCCTGCGCGTTCTCGGGGCCGATCCGGATCATGTCCTTGAGGTCGCCGCCCGCGAAGAAGGTCTTCTTGGCGGAGGCGTAGATGATGCCGCGGATGGAGTCCTTCTCGGCCTCGGCCCGGTCGGCGACGGCTTCGATGGAGTCCCGGAAGGCCTGGTTCATGGTGTTGGCGGACTGGTTGGGGTCGTCGAGTACGAGGGTGACGACGCCGGTCTCGTCCTGTTCCCAGCGGATGGTCGTGCTCTCGGTCATGTGTCTGTCTTCTCCGTAGGAAGGGGGACGGTCAGAGACGCTCGATGACGGTGGCGACGCCCATGCCGCCGCCCACACAGAGAGTGGCGAGGCCGTAGCGCTTGTCGCGCCGTTCCAGCTCGTCGATGAGGGTGCCGAGGATCATCGCGCCGGTGGCGCCGAGCGGGTGGCCGAGCGCGATGGCGCCGCCGTTGACGTTGATCCTGTCGAGGGAGAGCCCCATGTCGCGGGCGAAGCGCAGGACGACACCGGCGAACGCCTCGTTGATCTCGACGAGGTCGATGTCGTCGATGGTCAGTCCTGCCTTCGCGAGCGCCTTGCGGGTGGCGGGCGCGGGGCCGGTCAGCATGATCGTGGGCTCGGAACCGGAGACGGCGGCGGAGACGATCCGGGCGCGCGGGGTGAGCCCGTAGCGCTCGCCGATCTCCTTCGAACCGATCGCGACGAGGGCGGCGCCGTCCACGATGCCGGAGGAGTTGCCCGCATGGTGGACGTGATCGATCTTCTCCACCCAGTGGTACTTCTGCAGCGCCACCGCGTCGAAGCCGCCCATCTCGCCGATCGCCGCGAACGACGGCTTGAGCCCGGCGAGCGAATCGGCGGTGGTGCCGGGACGCATGTGCTCGTCGTGGTCGAGGACGACGAGGCCGTTGCGGTCCTTGACCGGGACGACGGAGCGCGCGAAGCGGTTGTCCTTCCACGCCTCGGCGGCCCGCTCCTGCGACAGTGCGGCGAACTCGTCGACGTCGCGGCGCGAGAAGCCCTCAATGGTCGCGATGAGGTCGGCGCCGACGCCCTGCGGTGCGAACCCGGTCTCGTAGTTCGTCATCGGGTCCATCGCCCACGCGCCGCCGTCGGAGCCCATCGGGACGCGGGACATCGACTCGACGCCGCCGGCGAGGATGAGATCCTCCCAGCCCGAACGGACCTTGGCGGCGGCCAGGTTGACGGCCTCCAGGCCCGAGGCACAGAAGCGGTTCTCCTGGACGCCCGCGACGGTGTCGGGGAGACCGGCCGCGATCGCGGCGATGCGCGCGATGTCGGAGCCCTGGTCGCCGAGCGGGCTGACCACGCCGAGGACGATGTCGTCGATCGCCGCCGGGTCGAGTCCCGGGAAGCGGTCGCGGAGCTCGTGGATCAGGCCGACGACGAGGTCGATCGGCTTGGTGCCGTGCAGGGCCCCGTTGGCCTTGCCGCGGCCGCGCGGGGTGCGGATCGCGTCGTAGACGAATGCTTCGGTACTCAAGACAGCTGCCTTTCGAGGGTGGTTGCGCAACAGGGTTGACGGGGGCCGGGTCAGGCGAGCAGCGAGCGGCCGATGATCTCCTTCATGATCTCGGTGGTGCCGCCGTAGATGGTCTGGATGCGGCCGTCGGTGAACGCCCTGGCGACCGGGAACTCCGCCATGTAGCCGTATCCGCCGTGCAGTTGGAGGCACCGGTCGGCGACGCGCTTCTGCAGTTCGGTCGCCCACCACTTCGCCATGGAGGCGTGTACGGCGTCGAGCTTCCCGTCCGAGTGGTCGACGATGCACCGGTCGAGGAAGGCACGGGTGACGGCGCACTCGGTGGCCATCTCCGCGATCTCGAAGCGGATGTGCTGAAGCTTGGAGAGCGGGCGTCCGAAGGCCTCGCGCTCCTTGACGTAGGTGGTGGTGATCTCCACGAGGTGCTCGGCGGCGGCGATCCCGGCGACCGCTATGCCCATCCGTTCCTGGGCCAGGTTGGTCATCAGGTGGATGAAGGCTCCGTCGAGCTCGCCGAGGAGGTTCTCCTTGGGGACGCGCACGTCGTTGAAGAACAGCTCGGCGGTGTCCTGGGACTTCTGACCGATCTTGTCGAGGTTGCGGCCGCGCTCGAAGCCGTCCGCGCCGCGCTCGACGACGATCAGGGAGAGGCCCTTCGCGCCGCCGTCCGGGGTGGTCTTCGCGACGACGACCACGAGGTCGGCGAGGATGCCGTTGGAGATGAACGTCTTGGAGCCGTTGAGCAGCCAGTGGTCGCCCTTGTCCTCGGCGGTCGTGCGGATGCCCTGGAGGTCGGAGCCGGCGCCGGGTTCGGTCATCGCGATGGCGGTGATGATCTCGCCGCTGCAGAAGCCGGGCAGCCAGCGCCGCTTCTGTTCCTCGGTGGCGAGGCCGGTGAGGTAGGGGCCGATGATGTCGTTGTGCAGGCCGAGCGCGAGACCGGGGGTTCCCGCCCGGGTGAACTCCTCGGCGAGGACGGCGCTGTAGCGGAAGTCGGCGTTCCCGCCGCCTCCGTACTCCTCGGGCACGGCGAGGCCGAGCAGTCCCTGCCGGCCCGCGGCGCGCCAGGCCTCGCGCGAGACGATGCCGTCCTTCTCCCACTGCTCGTAGTGCGGGAGGACCTCCTTGGACAGGAAGGTGCGGACCGTCTCGCGGAACGCGTCGTGCTCCTCGGTGAAGATCTGCCGCTGCATCAGTCGGTCGTGTCCTTCCGGGTGGTCCGCAGGGCCGGTACGCCCCAGTCGGCGGCGACGGCCTCGGTGTCCGCGCCCGGCTGGGCCGGTCCGCTGTGCACCGAGGAGGGCGTGGCCGAGAACCGGGGCGCGGGCGCGGGCTGGGTGAGTCCGCCGTGTTCGACGAAGGTGGAGCGGGCGGCGAGGTGTGGGTGGTGGGGCGCCTCGCGAAGCGAGAGGACGGGGGCCACGCAGGCGTCGGAGCCGTCGAAGACCTCGGTCCACTCGGCGCGGGTGCGGGTGCGGAACCGGTCGGCGACGACGGTGCGCAGCTCGTCCCAACGGGCGAGATCGCCCCGGTCGGGGGCCGTGTCCCCGAGGCCGAGGAGCTCGGTGAACTCGGCGTAGAACCGCTTCTCGAGCGGGCCGACCGCCATGTACTCGCCGTCGGCTGTCTCGTACGAGCCGTAGAAGGGGCAGCCGCCGTCCAGGAGGTTGGAGCCGCGCCGGTCCTGCCAGCCGCCGGCCTGCAGCATGCCGTGGATCATCATCGTGAGGTGCGCGGTGCCGTCGACGATCGCCGCGTCGACGACCTGCCCGCTGCCGCCAGGGGTCCGGGCGTGCTGGAGGGCGGCAAGGACGCCGACGACGAGGTAGAGCGAGCCGCCCGCGTAGTCGCCGAGCAGGTTGGCGGGGACGGTGGGCGGTTCGTCCGGCTTGCCGATCATGGAGAGGGCCCCGGTGACGGCGATGTAGGCGATGTCGTGCCCGGCCCGTTCCGCGAGGGGGCCGTCCTGGCCCCAGCCGGTCATCCGCCCGTAGACGAGCTGCGGATTGCGGGCCAGGCAGGCCTCCGGGCCCACACCCAGCCGTTCGGCGACTCCCGGGCGGTACCCCTCGATCAGGACGTCGGCGCGTTCGACCAGGTCCAGGACGGTGTCCGGGCCGGCCGCGTCCTTGAGGTCGACGAGGACGGAGCGCTTGTTGCGGTTGGTGAGGTCGCGGGCCGGGTCGATGCCGAGGCCGGCGCCGCCGGGCCGGTCGACGCGCACCACGTCGGCGCCCAGATCGGCCAGGAGCATCGCGGCGAACGGGCCGGGCCCGATGCCTGCCAGCTCGACCACACGCACGCCCGCCAGCGGTCCGCGCGGAGCGTGCGAGCCGTTCCCTGTCGTTGCCATCGAGCCCCCAGCGGTATGACACAACTGATGTAACACCGATGATGCTAAGAATGCGCCGCGCTCCGCACAACCCCTTGGAGCGAGCAAGCGCTTAGTTGTTCTCCTGGGATCCTCCCTCACGAAGCCTCCCCGGCCGCACAGCGCCACGTCCGACTCCGCTACCCTCTGCCTGCTACATCGGCGCCGGCCCCCTGCGGAGGCACTCGTGAACAGGCAGAACGGGGCATCACGCCCCTATGACGTAGTCCTCTTCGGCGCCACCGGCTTCGTGGGTGAGCTCACGGCCGGATATCTGGCGGCCCACGCCCCGGACGGCTGCCGCTGGGCCCTGGCCGGCCGCAACCGCGCCAAGCTGGAACAGCTGCGCAACCGCCTCGCCGCGCGGCATCCGCACTGCGCGGACCTCCCTCTGCTGCACGCCGACGCCGACGACGCGGACGCGCTGCGCGAACTGGCCGAGTCCACCCATGTGGTGGCCACGACCGTCGGCCCGTACGTCTGGTACGGAGAGAAGCTGGTCGCCGCCTGCGCCGAGGCGGGCACGGACTACACCGATCTCTCGGGCGAGCCGGAGTTCGCCGACCGGATGTATCTGGAGCACGACGCCCGGGCACGCGAGACCGGGGCCCGGATCGTGCACGCCTGCGGTTTCGACTCCGTACCGCACGATCTGGGGGCGTACTTCACAGTCCTGCAACTACCCGAAGACGTCCCGCTGCGCATCGACGGATTCGTCCGGTCCAACGCCGTCTTCTCGGGCGGTACGTTCGCCTCCGCGCTCACCGCCATGGGCCGCGGCCCGCAGATGCTGAGGGCCGCCAGGGAACGCCGGCTGCACGAGCCCCGGCTGGTCGCCCGCCGCGCCGGCGCACCGCTCGGCGGGCCGCGCTTCAGCACGGAGACCGGCACCTGGGCGCTTCCGCTGCCGACGCTCGACGCGCAGATCGTGAAGCGCTCGGCCCGCGCGCTCCCCCGCTACGGCCCCGACTTCCGCTACCGGCATTACGCCTCGGTCAAACACCTGCCGGTGGCCCTGGGCGGCACGGCGGCACTGGGAGCCCTGCTCGGCGCGGCGCAGCTGCCGGCCGTACGGAACTGGCTGATGGATCGCTACGAGCCCGGGTCCGGCCCGGACGAGGAGCGGCGTCGCCGGAGCTGGTTCACGGTCCGGTTCGTCGGCGAGGGCGGTGGCCGCCGGGTCCTCACCGAGGTGTCGGGCGGCGATCCGGGCTACGACGAGACGGCGAAGATGCTGGCGGAGTCGGCGCTGTGCCTGGCGCTGGACGAGCTCCCGCCGACCTCGGGGCAGGTGACCACGGCCGTTGCCATGGGTGACGCGCTGCTTGAGCGGCTGCGCGGGGCCGGTCTGCGCTTCCACGTGGCGGACGTGCGCTGACGCGCCACCGGACGGACCCGGCCTAGAAGATCCAGGAGGCCAGGGTGTAGAGCATCGCCCCGGCCCAGACGAAGCCGACCGCACCCCCGATCAGCATGCCCACGGCCACACGGCGCTGAGCAGGGTGAAGGGGGGCGGTTCGGACGGTTGAGCGAGATGCGTTCATGTGTCCAGAGTGCCGATCAAGATCGGCGGGCGCTATCCGTACGCATACTCACATCGGGCGCCCGGCCCCCGGAGTCACCCGAGCGGCACGCGGCGGGGGCCGCGGCCTCACGGCTGCGGCCCCCGCGTGCGTACCTACTGCGCCCCGCTACAGGTTCCGCACCCGAATGTTGCGGAACTCGGCCAGGTCGTTGTTGCTGTGGTTCTGCAGTCCGATGTACCCGCTGAGGAACTGGCGCAGGTCCGTGGGCGGGTCACCCGCCCTGGACGACGCCTTGCCGGGTGTGTTGTCGAACTCGTTGATCACGACGCCGTTGCGGATGATCGAGTAGTGCTGTCCGACCGCGCGGATCTCGTAATCGTTCCACTCGCCCTTCGGGGTCACCCCCGCCTTGTCGAGACCCACTGGCTTGAAGTTGTACACCGAGCCGGTCTTCTGGGCCTCGCCGGTGGCTCCGTCGTAGATCTGGATCTCCTGTCCGCAGTAGACGGCGAGCCACTCCTGGGCCGTTCGGGCCGAACCGACCGTCCCGCAGCTGCCGGCCGGCCGGTCGGCCAGTGGTGTCCGTGGGTCCGGGAACCTGATGAAGAGGCCCGTGTTGGCATGGGCCTCGCCCGGTGCCACATCCCGGAACTGGAGTCTCACCGAGAAGTCCCCGAGCTCCTTCTTGGCGTACCAGAGCATCCCCATACCGCCGGAGGTGCGCAGGGTGCCGTCGGACTGGAGCGAGAACTTCCCCGGCCCCGCCTGCCGCCAGTCGGCCAGGCTTGCCGCCGTTCCGTCGAAGAGCGGACGGTATCCGGCAACCTTGCCGATCTGGCTCTGCGCGGCGGCCTTGCCGATCGCGGAAGCTTCCTTGTTGTCCAGGACGTCCTCCTTCCGGAGGTCGTTGACCACATGGCTGACGTGGCTGACGAACTCGCCGTGGTTCGACCAGGACGCCTCGTCGTCGATCAGGTCGTTGACGGTGCACCCGCCCCCGGCCTTGTGGTTGGCCACACCCGTGTCGGTGTCGAGCAGCCGCACGGTCTTGCGCGCGTCCGGAGCGGAGCAGCCGGCCTTCGCGTCGATCGTCGCGGTGGCCTTCTCACCGTCTGCGTAGGTGACCGTCAGCTTCGCGTGGTACGTGCCGTAGTCGGCGTAGGTGTGCGTCGGCGCGGCCTCGTGCGAGGGCGCGCTGCCGTCGCCGAAGTCCCACTCCCACGCCACGCCGCCGACCCCGGTGTCGGAGAACGCCACCGTCCTCGGCTTGCTCTGCGTCACCACGCGCGCCCCGGCGGCCTGCGGGTTCGGGGTGGCCGGGCCACCGTGGTAACTGATGCGGATGAGCTTCTGGTTGGGGTGCAGGCTGAAGAAGCCGCCCGCGTAGTCGAGCATGTACAGCGCACCGTCGGGGCCGAACTTGGCGTCCATCCAGCTCTGCATCTGAGTGGCGCCACCGCCGGGTGCGATGATGCTGCGGAGGTCCTCACCGAAGGCCGGCGCGCCCGCGTCCTTGACGCGGTCGGGGTCGACCGTCACCGCGACCCGGTTGTTGGCGTTGGACTCGTCGCCGATGAACCACTTGTCATCCCAGTACGCCGGCCAGGCGTCGCCGCTCTCCGTGTTCACCTGGGAGCGGTGGTAGGTCGGACCGGACATGACGGCCTGGCCGCCGCCCTTGAAGTACGGCTCCGTGTACGTGGCCTCGCTCTCGACGTACGACGGCAGGCCGCTGCCGTCGGAGCGCTCGGGGTAGACCGGGCCGCCGCCCTGGGGCGAGAACCAGATCATGTTGTCGCGGGCCGCCGGGATGTCCGTCAGACCGGTGTTGCGCGGCGACTCGTTCTTCAGGTGGTCGCAGTCGTACCAGCCGGTGAGCTCCTTGGCGTCGGTGGTGCTGCGGTCGCGGTAGGGCTGCTTGTTGCCCATGCAGTACGGCCAGCCCTGGTTGCCGGCGGAGGTGATCACCGTGGCCGTCTCGTACTTGGCCGGGCCCAGCTCCGGATCGGGTGCGCCGGCGTCCGGGCCGACCCAGCCGGCGTTGAGCCAGTTGTGCACCGGGTCGATGGACAGCCGGGCGATGTTGCGGACACCCATCACATAGATCTCGGGACGGGTCTTGTCCGTTCCCGGCGGGAAGAGGTTCCCCTTGGGAATGGTGTAGGTACCGTCCGGCTCGGGGTGGATCCGGAGGATCTTCCCGTTCAGGTTGTTCGTGTTGCCGGCGGTGCGGCGGGCGTCCTGGAAGGAGACTCCCTTGTAGTCCTGGGTCCAGTTGTTCCCGGAGTAACCTCCGGATCCGCCAGAGGAGTTGTTGTCACCGGAGCCGATGTAGAGGTTGCCGTCCTTGTCGAACGCCATTCCACCACCGGCGTGGCAGCAGCTGTGGATCTGAGTGTCCCAGTGCAGCAGGTCCTTGCGAGTGCCCTGGTCGATGGAGTCGGACCCGAAGTCGTAGGTGAGCCGGGAGACCGTCCGCTGGCCGATCCGCTTGTCGCGGTCGATCGAGTCGTGCGGCATCCAGAAGATGTACATCCACCCGTTCTTCTCGAACTTCGGGTCGAGGGTGATGCCGATGAGGCCTTCCTCGTTCTTGACCAGTTCGTCACCGCTGCCCCGGTTGCCCATCACGTCGAGCGTGGTCAGCAGTTTGACCTTCTTGGTCTTGGGGTCCCACTGGTGGATGGTGCCGCAGCCCAGACCGACCTTGGGGTCGTTCCAGTCGACGATCGCACCGGACGGGCAGGCGGCCTTGCCGATGTAGAAGGCCTTGCCGTCGGGGGCCATGGTCAGACCGTGCGGCTCACCGATCTGGTCCAGCTGCCCGGCCTTGTTCTGGGCGGTCAGCCGCTCGGTGGTGTAGTTGGACGCGATGGTGGCCTGACAGTCACCCCGTACCATGCCGGTGGTCCACTCGATGGCGCCGAGGAGGTGGCCCTGGAACTTCGGGTCGCTGGTGTAGCTCTCCTCGGTGCGCCCCATGCCTGTGTAGAAGGACCGGCCGCCCTCGTAGTCACGGCACCACGAGATCGGGTGGAAGGCACCGTTGGCGCTGAGGCCCGGCTTGTACTTGTTCTCCTCCACCTGTGCGAGCGTGTGGACCTTGCCGATGGGGTTGGGGTCCCAGTTGATCCACTGGTCGGAGCGGGTCCAGTTGAGGGGAAGCCCCTTGTTGGCCGGGTGCTGACGATCCGTCACATCAACGACGGCCTGCTGGACCCTGGAATCCTGCGGCGGCGTCGGGTTGGCGCTGAAGAGCCGCAGCTCGGCCAGTTGGATCAGCGGCTCACCGCTGTTCGCGGTGATCTCCAGCCGGTAGTTCTGGTAGGCCTCCTTGTTGGTGAACTGGAACTGCCTGGTCTGGCCGCGCGACGTGAAGGTCTCGCCGGTCCGGGTGTCCAGGGTCTTCCAGTCCTTGCCGTCGTCCGATCCCTGGAGCTTCCAGTCCTTGGGATCGCGTCCCGTGTAGTCGTCACCCGAGGTCAACGCGTAGTTGACGACGGCGACGGGCTTGTCCAGCTTCGCGGTGACCCAGCCGGTCGGCTCGAAGGTCAGCCACTTGGTGTTGTTCTTGCCGTCGAACAGCTTGTCCTTCGACTCGTTCGGCGGATTGTCCCCGCTGGCCGCGCTCTCGACGACCTTCTCGGCGTCGGGCAGACCCAGCGCCGGGCGGGTTCCGATCAGCCCCGTGAACCAGGAGGAGTCGGACTGGGCCCGTGCGGCGTCGTGCACGCCGACGAAGCCGCCACCGTCACTGATGTACGCCTTGAACGCGGCCTCCTGCTCGGCGTTGAGCGTCACGCCGTCGGCCGACAGGAACACCACGCCTCGGTAGGCGGCGAGGCCGGCGGCGTTGAACACGCTCGCGTCCTCGGACTCGACGACCTTGAATCCGTTCTCCGAGCCGAGCTTCTCGATCGCGGCCGCGGCCTTCTTCACCGGGTCGTCCTGCTTGGCTGCAGGCCCGTGGAACACCAGCACGTTCACCTGGGAATCGGCCGCGGCGGCCTGCTCCCCGGCGCTGTCGGCCGGCTTCGCCTGTGCCTGTACGGCGGGCAGCGTGGACAGCCCGACGCTCAGCGCGGCACTGGACAGCATGACGACCGCCCTACGCCAGGGACGCACCCGGCGCCCGGGGCGCCCGCCCGGCGCGGGCGGGGCTCCGCTTCTCCTCGACCATGTGAACGGGTCTCTCGTGCCCATGCTTACTCCTTGACTCGATCCGGAAGAGCGATCAGGGGATGGGGCCATGTCCTGTTCTCGAACTGCCGCTGCCGGGCCCGGCCGGCAGGAACCGGGCGGGGCGGCGTTCGGCAGGCGTTCACGATGCCCGGGAGGAGGAGTGCCGGAGCGGGGGGTAGGTACACCTCCGGTCCTGGCGGGCAGCGGGACCGGCCGACGGCAGGTCCGTACACGCCCGTCAGGCCGTCAGTCAGGCCTGACGGGCGTGGCTTCTGGGGCAGCGGGGGCCGGGGACGGGGGTCCGCCGCCGTATCAGGGGTGGCGCGGGGAGCACGCTAGTGGTGGGCCATCCCCTCCATTCCCGGCATCCCTTCCATCCCGCCGCCGGGGACGTTGCCGTCGGCATCGGCCACCTGGAAGATCCCGACCATTCCCATGTCCGCGTGGCTCTGGACATGACAGTGGTACATCCAGTTGCCCGCGCCGACCCGGGCGCCGGCCACCACCTGGAAGCCGAAGGAGTCCCCCGGCCCGACGGTCTTGGTGTCGATGACCTGGGTCTCGTCCTTGGGGCCCTGCATGATGCCGGTGCGGTTGTCGACCCAGCGGTGTCCATGCACGTGGAACGTGTGGAAGAACTCCCCGTGGGTGATGACGATGAACTCCACCCGCTCGCCGACGACCGCCTTGAGCGTCGGAACGTCGTGGTGGGCCCTGTTGTTGATCGTCATGTCGTTGAACACGACCGTGAACTGCCTGTCGGGCAGCACGTCGCCCTTGCGGCGCACGACGACCGGCCCGTACAGGCCCTTCTTGAGGCCGCCCGTACCATGCTCGGTCCCCACGTTGTGATCGTGATAGTGCCAGTAGCCGGCGCTGCCGGTCTCCCACGTACCGTCGTGGTTCGGCCCCGGGGCGTGGGTTCGCCAGACGTACGTCCGGCGGCCACCCGGTTCGACAACGCTGTCATTCATCTTGGTTCCGTCACTCGCCACGTCGTAGTCCACACCGTGCACATGCAGACTCGCGGCGACGTTCAGGTTGTTGACGACCTCGATGTTCATCGTGTCGCCCTCGGTCAACTCGATGAGCGGGCCGGGAACCGACGCCTTGCCGGGCTCCAGGCCGTAGCCCATCTCCCCGTTCGGCAGGTTCTCCATGTACAGCGTCAGCTCACGGACGGTGCCCTTGCCGTTCCCCTGTCCGTTGCCCGCAGCGGGCTTGTCCTTCGATACGGCCGCGGTAGCGCCCAGCACCGTGGGCACGACCGCCGCGGCTGCCGCCGCGGTGGCGAACGCCCGGCGGGAGAAAAGGCGGCTCATGCCTGCGTCTGAGTCGAACATCGCTCTCCAATCCTCGAAACGCGAAGGTGCACACGGTCGTTTCGTGGTCGTGGTCTGAGCCGCCGACGACGGCAACTGTCCTGTCACGGCGGTACGCGTGGTGCGCCTGGCGTGCGGTCCCGCCGGGGGCGGGACGGTCACCGGACCGAACTGCGGGTGGCGGCGGTCGGACTCGGCCAGGACCTGACGTGAGCTCTCTGACTCGGCTCGATGAGCCGGCTGCGGCCGGGATCGGACCGACTGGATGGAGGGATTCACCTCGGAACGCTGGACACCGTAGCGGGCAAGCGTCCAGTTTTTCCAGACTCAGGTCAAAGTTGGTTGGATTCTCGTCATAGGTCTTGGCGAATCGTCAAAAGAGCCGCTAGCTTCCCGACGTTGCCACGTTGGAAAAGGCTGCGCGCCCCCTCCCGCCCGGGCCGGGGTGCCGGTCCGGTGAGCAGCCACTCGCACCTCGGAACGCGCTCATCCCGGCGACTGATCGTCCAGCAGGCGGGGCCGTGAGTCCCATGCGGTGCCGCACCAGCGATTTCCCGAAAGGTGCAGCAGTGTCCAGAAGACTGCTCCATGACCAGACGGATCCGCCCCCCTCAAGATCTGCGCCACGTTCCCGGTTCGGCGAGCATCCGCTACTGATGGCCCTGATGGCCGTCGTCTTCACCGCTTTCGCCCTGGCTGTTCCGGCCGCGTACGCGGCGGTGAACCGCTCGGCGGAGCCGGCGGCCAACCAGACGCTCACCTGGACAGCCGGCGACGACTACACCCAGTACACGTCGGCTCCCGCCACCGCGGTGGCGGGGAAGACGACCATCGTGTTCGAGAGCAGCGCGGCGACGGGCAACACGACGGGGCTGACGCACACGCTGACGTTCGACACGGCGAACGGCGATTACAACAAAGACGTCAGCCTGAACATCCTGGCGAGCCCCTTCGATTCGGAGGGGGGACGGCACACGGCGGAGGTCACGCTCACGCCTGGTGTCTACCGGTACTTCTGCGCCATGCCGGGCCACCAGATGATGGTGGGCGAGCTGGTCGTCACGGCCGCTCCGGGCGAGGACACCACGGCGCCGCAGGCGTCCGCGTCCGTCGCCGGAACGAAGAACGACGCCGGCGAATACGTCGACACCGCGACGGTCACCCTGTCCGCCACGGACACCGAATCAGGCGTCGACACCATCGAATACGCACTCGACGACGCCCCCTACAAGCCGTACACCGCCCCCGTCGCGGTCAGCGCCACCGGGCAGCACACCCTCGCCTACCGAGCCACCGACAAGGCCGGCAACACCTCCACCGCCCAATCGGTGAACTTCACCGTCACCGCCCCCGAACCCCCGAAGGACACCACCGCACCCGACACCTCAGCCACCGTCACCGGAACCAAGAACAGCTCCGGGGAGTACGTCTCCGACGCGACGGTCACAGTGTCGGCCACGGACGCGGAATCAGGCGTCGACACCATCGAATACGCACTCGACGGCGCCGCCTACAAGCCGTACACCGCCCCCGTCTCCGTGAACACGGCGGGACAGCACACCCTGACCTACCGAGCCACCGACAAGGCCGGCAACACCTCCACCGCCCAGTCGGTGAACTTCACCGTCGCAGCCGCCCCGCCCAAGGACGAAACCGCACCCGCGGTCTCGGCCTCCGTCGCCGGAACGAAGAACGACGCCGGCGAATACGTCGACACCGCGACGGTCACCCTGTCCGCCACGGACACCGAATCAGGCGTCGACACCATCGAATACGCACTCGACGACGCCCCCTACAAGGCGTACACCACACCCGTCTCCGTGAACACGGCGGGACAGCACACCCTGACCTACCGAGCCACCGACAAGGCCGGCAACACCTCCACCACCCAGTCGGTGAACTTCACCGTCACCGCTCCCGAACCCCCGAAGGACACCACCGCACCCGACACCTCCGCCACCGTCACCGGAACCAGGAACAGCTCCGGAGAGTACGTCTCCAACGCGACCGTGACCGTGACCGCCTCGGACACGGAATCAGGCGTCGACACCATCGAATACGCACTGGACGGCGCCGCCTACAAGCCGTACACCGCCCCCGTCGCGGTCAGCGCCACCGGGCAGCACACCCTCGCCTACCGGGCCACGGACCGGGCGGGCAACACCTCCGCCGCCCAGTCGGTGAACTTCACCGTCGTAGCCGCCCCGCCCAAGGACCGGACAGCGCCCGAGGTGTCGGCGTCCGTGTCCGGGACGAAGGACGACGCCGGTGCGTACGTCGGCAGCGCGACGGTGACGGTGACCGCGTCCGACACGGAGTCGGGTGTGGCCGGAATCGAGTACTCGCTCGACGGCGGACCCTACCTCGGCTACTCCGGCCCGGTGGCGATCACCAAGTCCGGGAGCCACACCGTGCTCTACCGGGCCAGTGACAAGGCCGGCAACACGTCCACGCCGAAGTCACTGTCCCTCACGGTCGTCGATGGCAGGCCGCCGGCCGGCTGCGCCGAGACGGACGACCGGCCCACCGTGTTCACCGGCCTCGTCAACACCGGTGTCCCGAACCGTGTCACCACCAACGGCTGCACGATCAACGAGTTGATCGAGGACCACCGGGCCTGGAAGAACCACGGCGCGTTCGTCTCCCACGTCGGGGACATCGTCAACACGCTGCGGAAGGAAGGGGTCATCGACCAGCGCGAGGCCGCGGCGATCAAGAAGGCCGCCGCCCGGTCCGACGTCGGAATGCAGGATCGCGGCCCCGACGGCCGCTGAGCCGTGATGCGGCCGGACGATGCGAGCAGTGCACCGGGCCGGGCCCGGTGGGTGGAGTCCGCACTCCACCCACCGGGCCCGGCCGCCTGCGTACGGAAGAGGCCGGCGCCGAACCGGCACGCCGCTCACCGGCTTTGTCCCTGTCCGGAGGAAAGTTCTGCGACTCGGCGCATAAGTTTCTTTTACCATGGGCGGCACAGTGCTACCGTCCGACGCAGTCCGGACCCGAACTCCGGGCAGTGGCACGGCATTTACCACCACGGGGGCGGCGTGAGGAGCTCGACGGTCCGACCGGCCAATCTACATCAGGCCCACCTGCTCCGCCTGCTGCGCGACCACGGACCGCAGTCCCGGGTCGCGCTCGGCGATCTGGTGGAACTCTCGCGTTCCAAGCTCGCGTTCGAGATCGAGCGGCTGATGGAATCCGGGCTGATCGTCCCGGACGGCCTCGCCGCCTCCCGTGGTGGCCGCCGCTCGTACAACGTCCGGGTCGCCCCGTCGTTCCGATTCCTCGGTGTGGACATCGGCGCCACGTCCGTCGATGTCGCGGTCAGCAACGCCGAGTTGGAGATCGTCGGCCACCTGGCGGCACCGCTGAACGTGCGTGACGGCCCGGTCGCGGTCTTCGAGCAGGTGCTGGCACTGGCCGGCCGGCTGCGCCGGACGACTTCGGTGGAGCACTTCGACGGTGCCGGGATCGGTGTGCCGGGGCCCGTCCGGTTCCCGGAGGGTGTCCCCGTGGCACCTCCGATCATGCCCGGGTGGAACGGTTTCCCGGTCCGCGAGGCGATGAGCCGTGAGCTCGGCTGCCCGGTCCTCGTCGACAACGACGTGAACCTGATGACGCTGGGCGAACAACAGGCCGGAGTCGCCCGGTCCGTGCGCGACTTCCTGTGCGTGAAGCTGGGGACGGGGATCGGCTGCGGCATCGTCGTCGACGGTGAGGTCCGCCGGGGTGTGACCGGGAGCGCAGGCGACATCGGTCATATCCAGGTGGAACCGGACGGGCCGCGCTGCCTCTGCGGCAACACCGGCTGTCTGGAGGCCTGCTTCAGCGGGTACGCGTTGGCGCGCGACGCGACGGAACTCGCCCGGTCGAGCCGCTCGGCCGCACTGGCCGAGCGGCTCGCGTCAGCCGGTCGGCTGACCGCGGAGGACGTGTCGGCCGCTGCGGGCGCCGGGGACACCGCTGCCCAGGACCTGATCCGGGAGGGTGGAACGCGCACCGGTCACGTCATCGCCGGCCTCGTCAGTTTCTTCAACCCCGGCCTGGTGGTCATCGGCGGCGGGCTCACCGGTCTCGGCCACAGCCTCCTGGCGAGCATCCGCACCCAGATCTACCGCCAGTCACTACCGTTGGCGACCGGCAATCTGCCGATCGTGCTGGGCGAACTCGGCCAGGTCGCCGGTGTCGTCGGCGCCACCCGTCTGATCAGCAACCACCTCTTCTCGCCGGCCTGACGCTCCACCCCGCGACGGCATTCCGCCGTTCTCGCCGGGCGGCCACCGGAAACCGGTTCAGGCTGTCGCCTCCCGAAGCGCACGCCTGCACAGCGCGTCGGCCCTGCGGGTGGTCTCCGGCTGGCGGAAGTCGCGGGCCAGCAGCAGCGTGTGCGCGCAGGCGTTGTCCAGGCCGGTACGGTGCCCGACCGAGACGTACACCGGTTTGGTGCCGTCCTGGGTGCGCAGCGCCTGTCCCACCACCTCGTCCCCGTCGAGCAGCGGCGACCGGTCGCCGCGGTGGGGGCCGGGCTGTTCGTACGAGAAGGTGAACGGGTTCTTCGCAACGCCGATGACGGGCAGCCCGGTGAGCACGCCCAGATGGCTGGCGAGGCCGAACCGGCGCGGGTGCGCCCGTCCGTAGCCGTCGCAGACGACCAGCCCCGGGTCGACGGGCAGGGACTCCAGCGCGGCCAGCACGGTGGGGATCTCGCGGAAGGCGAGGAGTCCCGGAATGTACGGGAAGGTGACCTGTCCGACGGCGGTGGACTCGGCCACCACCTCCAGGGTGGCCGCGTCCAGCACGACGGCCGCCGCCACGACGACATCGCGCTCGTCGTCGTAGGCGACGTCGACGCCCGTCACCCGGCCGGTGCCCGGCGGCGGCCCGTCCTCGTCGAGCACCACGCGGGTGCGCAGGGTGTCCTGGAGGGCGCGGGCCCCGGCCTCGTCGGCGGGCATGCGAAGTGTCGTCATGATGCCGGTCAGTCTAGGCAGGCCGCTCCCGTAGCCTTTGGATCATGTTCGTACTCGATCTGTCGTACACCGCCCCGCTGCACCGCGTCGACGCGGTTCTGGAGGATCACGTCGCCTGGCTCGACGCCCAGTACGCGGCCGGGGTGTTCATCGCCTCCGGCCGCAAGAACCCCCGCGAGGGCGGGGTGATTCTCGCCGTCGGGGACGACCGGGCCGCGGTCGAACGGCTCGCTGCGTCCGACCCCTTCGTCGTGCACGGCGTCTGCGCGTACCGGATCACGGAGTTCATCGCGACGAAGACCTCGGACGCGCTCGCTCCGTACCGTCAGCAGGTGTAGGAGCCCTTCAGCGGACGACCGCGCGTGCGGCCCGCCCCTTTTCGCCGGCCTCCCAGCAGCTCCCGTCCGCTGTGCAGTCGACCGTGTCGTACGAGCCGGTGTCGACCGTGCGCCAGGTGCGGCCGCCGTCCGTGGTGAGGTCGGTGCCGGTCGGACCGACCGCCAGCGCGGACGACCGGCTGTGCGGCAGCCAGGCGACGCCGGAGCGGTAGGCGGCCGGCGGCGTCCGGGACGGCTGCCAGCCTCGGCCGCCGTCGGAGGTGACGGCCGAGGCGCGGGGCGACTGCTGGTCGGCGCGGTAGTCGCCGCCGACCGCGATGCCGTGGGTGCGGTCCCGGAAGGCGAGGCCGAAGACGCCCCGGGCCGGGTCACCGGCCGGGATCGGCGACGCGGTCGCGGTCCAGGTCAGTCCGCGGTCGCCCGAGTGCAGGACCCGGGCGGTGGCCGCCCCTCCCGTCGCCAGCCACACGTCCTTCGGACCCGCGCTGACCAGGCACTGTCCGCCGGCCGCGAACCCCGCCTCGCCGTCCTGCGCCCGGGGCATGCCGGCGCTGGGCAGCACGTGCCAGCTGCGGCCTCCGTCGGCGGTGGACAGGAGGCGGAACCGCCCGTCCACGGGGTCGCTCATGGCGAGGCCGTGGCGGCTGTCGAAGAAGGTGAGGCAGTCGTAGAACGCGCGTGCGTCGGTGTTGCGGAAGGACTCGGTCCAGGTGGCCCCGCCGTCCTCCGTGCGCAGCACCCGGGAGGCCTCGCCCTCACCGATGGCCAGGGCCACCGCTCGCCGGGCGTCGAAGGCCTCGATGTCGCGGAACTCCAGTTCCGCCGCGGCAGCGCCGGGCGGTGAGACGTCGCGCCAGTGCCGGCCGCCGTCGGTGGTGCGCAGTACGGTGCCCTTCGATCCGGCGAGCCAGGCCGTGCGGCTGCTGACGGCCGCGAGGCCGCGGAAGCGGGCGTCGGTGCCCGTGTCGGTGGACGTCCAGGCCGGCCCGTGTCGTTCGACGGGCGCCGCGTGGGCGGCGGGTGCGGCCGACGCGGCGGTCAGCGCCGCCGCGCACAGTCCCAGTGACATCAGTCGTCGCGTCTTCCCCATGGCCTTCATGGCGCTGGAAGCTAGCCCACGGGCCCCGCCCCGTCCAGGGTGCATCGCCGGGAAGTGGGCACCCGTGCAAGGCGGCGGTGTGCGGTGACGCAGCTCACGCCGCGCTCCGGTGCACGGATCGGCGGAATTCTCCGTCTGTATGAGTGCCGGAAACCGTTCATCCGGTCGCGAGAGGGAGCAGGTCTTGTCCACCGTAATCGAACAGTCCGTGCAGGCCCGCATGGTCGCATCCGCACCGCAGATGGAAACGCTTCCCGCAGTACTGAGTTACGACCGCACGGACCCCTTCGCCGTACGCATGGCGTTCCCCGCGCCGGCGACGCTGGAGGGCACCGAGGTGTCCTGGGAGTTCTCCCGGGAGCTGCTGACGGCGGGGATGGACGCACCGGCGGGGGTCGGGGACGTACGCGTCAGGCCCTTCGGTTACGACCGCACGGTGCTGGAGTTCCACGCCGCCGAGGGGATCGCCATGGTGCACGTGCGCACGGCGGAGCTGCGCCGGTTCCTGCGCCGCGCGCAGGAGCTGGTCCCCGCCGGGGACGAGCACCGCTTCCTGGATCTGGACGGGAGCCTGACGGATCTGCTCGGCGGTTCCTGCTGACTCCAGGCCCTCGGTGGGACTGCCGGGCGCCTCGGGTTAATTCGCTTGCCCCGTCCCGGGGCCCGCCGTACCTTCGTTGTTGTCCTTGTTGTCGCCGATAGGAGTAGGACGTTGCTCGTCTGAGGTCTTGAGACACCGTGTCGCACGCTGTGCCATGTCCGCACATGTCCGCGTGCCCGAGTGTGACCTCAGCTCTTCGAGCCGTCCTCCGCGACCAGGGCCTTCCTCTTCTCCACTTCCGGAACTTCTTCCGTGGAATGCCAGTGACCGGTGTCTCTCGCCCCGTTGCCCCTGCCCTTCCTCGCAACCGGGAGTCTGCTCATGTCTACCCCCCTCACCCACATCACCTGCTCGTCGCTCTCCTTCGCCTGGCCCGACGGCACCCCGGTGCTCGACGACTTCCACCTCACCGTGGGGCCCGGCCGTACCGGACTCATCGGGCTCAACGGCTCGGGCAAGTCGACTCTCCTGCGGCTGATCGCCGGTGAACTCGCTCCCGCCGAGGGACAGGTCAGGACGACGGGCGAGGTCGGCTATCTGCCGCAGAACCTGGTCCTGGACACCGCATTGCGCGTCGACGCCGCGCTGGGCATCGCCGAAACCCGTGCGGCGCTGCACGCCATCGAGGCGGGCGACGTCGGCGAGGAGCGGTTCGCCGCCGTCGGTGACGACTGGGACGTGGAGGAGCGTGCGCTGGCCACGCTCGACCAACTGGGCCTCGGCCGCATCGGGCTCGACCGCACTATCGGTGAGATGTCGGGCGGCGAGTGCGTGCTGCTGCGCCTGGCCGCGCTGCTGCTGGCCCGGCCCGACGTACTGCTGCTGGACGAACCGACGAACAACCTGGATCTGTACGCACGCGGCCGCCTCTACGCGGCGGTCGACGCGTGGAACGGCGTCCTCGTCGTCGTCAGCCACGACCGGGAACTCCTGGAGCGGGTCGACCAGATCGCCGATCTGCGGGAGGGCTCGGTCACCTGGTACGGCGGGAACCTCTCGGCGTACGAGGAGGCGCTCGAAGTGGAGCAGGAGGCGGCCGAGCGCATGGTGCGGGTCGCCGAGGCCGATGTGCACCGTCAGAAGCGCGAACTCGCCGAGGCCCAGGTCAAGCTGGCGCGACGCAAGCGCTACGGGCAGAAGATGTACGAGAACAAACGCGAGCCGAGGGCCGTCATGAAGGTCCGCAAACGCACGGCCCAGGAGTCCGCGGGCAAGCACCGCATCATGCACGCGGAGAAGCTGGCCGAGGCGAAGGAGCGCCTCGACGGCGCCGTCGAAGCGGTACGGGACGACGCCGAGATCAGGGTCGAACTACCGCACACCAAGGTCCATCCGGGCCAGGGCGTGCTGATGCTGAGCGATCTGGAACTCGCTTACGGGGCACGGGTGCAGGGGTCGTTCGAGGTGCGCGGTCCGGAGCGCATCGCGCTGGTGGGACGTAACGGTGCGGGCAAGACCACACTGCTGCGGACGCTGGCCGGCCGACTGTCACCGGTGTCCGGCGAGGCGTCGGTGCAGTTGCCGATGCGTTTCCTGCCCCAGCGGCTGGATGTGCTGGACGACGGGCTGAGCGTGGTGGAGAACGTGGCCCGGTTCGCGCCGGAGGCCACGGACAACCGGATCAGGGCGCGACTGGCACACTTTCTGTTCAGGGGTGCACGGGCGGACCGGCCTGCCGGGACTCTGTCCGGGGGCGAACGGTTCCGTGCGGCGCTGGCCTCGCTGCTGCTGGCCGAGCCTGCGCCTCAGCTGCTGATGCTGGACGAACCGACGAACAGCCTGGACATGGCGAGCGTGCGCCGGCTGACGGCGGCACTCGACGCGTACGAGGGGGCGCTGATCGTGGCGAGCCACGACGTGCCGTTTCTCGAATCGCTCGGGATCACGCGCTGGCTGCTGCTCGACGGCAGCCTCCGGGACACCACGGCCGAGGAGGTGCGCGCCGGCCTGTGACGTGCGGGGACACGGGGGGCGAGAGCTCCGGGGACGCTATCGGTGGAGTAACGCCCAGGTCTTGGAGCCGCCGGACGCCGTCAGCGCGGGGGCCAGCCCCCAGTCCCCGCCGTGTTCGTCCACCGCGGCGGCCAGCAGCCACATGCTGGCGCTGCGGTGCCCCCGGCACTCCTCGGACTTCTCGGAGGATTCATGCGCCGGGTGCTGGTCGTAGAGGGTGATCCGCAGCGCGTCGAACTGCCAGTGGACGCGTAGGAGCATCTCCCGGTCGGGGGTGAAGCGGTAGGCGGCGGCGACGAGTTCCGAGGTGGCGAGGACCGCCGTCTCGGCCAGTTCGGCAAGACCGTGCCGGCTGAGCAGTTCGTCCACGGCGCGGCGGGCGAGGCCCGCACAGAAGGCACCTCCGGGCAGGGCGAACGAGTAGCTGAGGTTGTCCGCCGCCGGTGGTTGTGGTCCGGCGGGTGCGAGGGCCGGGAGACAACGCAATGCGCCCTTCATCAAGTGCTGCTCACATTTCTCGTACGAGTGGTGACGATCACACACAAGGGCACGGTCGCCCCGTGTGAGACTTGCGCTACCGACCGTAGCGTACGCCTGGAGCACAGTGCTACTACTTGTGCGGTTCGGGTCATTTCGCCGCTCTCCGCCCCCGGAAGGACACCCTCCGTGCCACCCAGGACCACGCCGACCGCACGACAACAACGCCTCGGGTACGAACTGCGCAAACTGCGCGAGCAGTCGGGAATGACAGCACAGCAGGCCGCGGCACTGCTCGGCGTGGACCGCACCCGCATTCCGAACGTCGAGTCCGGCCGGTTCGGCATAAGCGCCGAGCGGGTCCGCACCCTGGCCTTCAACTACGGCTGCCCGGACACCGGACTCGTGGACCTGCTCGCCGAAATGGCGCAGGAGCGGGCCAGGGGCTGGTGGGAGGAACATCGCGGCCTGCTCCTGCCGAGCCTGCTGGACATCGCCGAACTCGAATATCACGCGGTGGAGTTGAACACCGCCACCACCACACACATCCCCGGCCTGCTGCAGACCGAGGAACACGCGCGTGCGGTCTTCGACACCGCCGACCCCCGACTGCCGGGCCCCGACCTGATGGCCCGGCTCTCCCTGCGGCTGCGCCGCCAGGAGGTGCTCGAACGGGACCGGCCACCGCTGTACGAGGCGGTGATCCACGAGGCGGCGCTGCGGATGCAGTTCGGCGGCCCCAAGATCACCCGGGCACAGCTGGAACACATCCTCGACCAGTCCGAGCGCAGCCGGATCACCGTCCGGGCCATCCCGTTCGCGGCAGGCGGTTTCCCCGGCGCCGGACAGTCGTTCACCTACGTCGGCGCGGCGGTCCCGCAGCTCGATACCGTACAGCTCGATTCCTCGCACGGCTCCATGCTGCTGGACGCGGATATGCAACTACGCCGGTACCGGGGCCTGTTGGAGCGCCTGCGTACGCTCGCGCTGCCCGTAGAGGAATCACGCGATTTCATCCGATGCATAGCCCAGGACCTCTGAGGAGAGAGATCATGAATGACATCTGCTGGGAAGAAGCCTTCTGCAGCGAGGGCGCGAACTGCTTCCGTTTCGGACTCGACGACCAGGGCCGCGCCTACATCGGCTCCACGACCGACACGGCCACCTACGTCAGCGACTCCATGGAGGCGCTGCAGGCACTGATCTTCGCGGTGAAGGCGGGCGCGGCGGACCACCTGCTCTGACCCGGCCCACCCCCCGACCGTGCCCCTTGCGCGCTGTGCTCCGAGTACGCCGACTGTTCAGAGCCCACCGCCACGGGGCCCGGCCCGGCCGATTATTCGAATTCCCCGCCTCTCCCCCCTCTCCCCACACACCTCCCTGACCCTCTGTGTACACGCCTGACCTGCACATATGACACTGTGTAAACGATTGTTGCCCGGACGGGCTTGGCGGAGGCCTTACTGCCGCTTTAACCTACGGTCTCGTAACCTACGAAGCCGTAGGTAATTCTCCCGTCCCCAGGAGCCCCCCCGTGACGATCACCTCTCCCCACCCCGGCAGTTCACAGGCGTGGACCGACGCCCAACTGCTGTACGCGCTGGAAGAGGTGGTGGAGAAGGAACTCAACCGCCATCTCAAGGTCGCCAAGGACTGGATGCCGCACGAGTACGTGCCGTTCTCCGACGGCCGGAACTTCCCCGGCATCTTCGAGGACGGTCAGGCCTGGGAGTCCGAGCAGTCCAAGGTCACCGACATCGGCAAGATCGCCCTGGTCGTGAACCTGCTGACCGAGGACAACCTCCCCAGCTACCACCACGAGATCGCCTCCCTCTTCGGCCGCGACGGCGCCTGGGGCACCTGGGTGCACCGCTGGACGGCCGAGGAGGGCCGCCACGGCATCGTGATGCGCGACTACCTGCTCACCTCGCGCGCCGTGGACCCGGACAAGCTGGAGCAGTTCCGGATGGCTCACATGGCGGAGGGCTTCGAGTCCGACAACCGCCACTCGATGCTGCACTCCGTGGCGTACGTGGCGTTCCAGGAGCTGGCCACCCGGGTCTCGCACCGCAACACGGGACACCAGTCGGGCGACCCGGTCTGTGACCGCATGCTGGCGCGGATCGCGACCGACGAGAACCTGCACATGGTGTTCTACCGCAACCTCCTCGGTGCGGCCTTCGAGCTCGCCCCGGACCTGACGATGCAGTCCGTGCGCGACGTCGTCGTGAACTTCCGGATGCCCGGCCACGGCATGCCCGGGTTCGAGCGCGCTGCCGCGCAGATGGCCATCGGCGAGATCTACAACATGCGGATCCACCACGACGACGTCATCCAGCCGGTGCTGCGCTACCTGAAGGTGCTGGACATCGACGGCCTGGGCCCGGAGGGCCTCAAGGCGCAGGAGGAGCTCGGTCTGTACATGAGCGGACTGGACAGCGAGGCGTCGAAGTTCGACGAGAAGCTCGCAGCGCGCAAGGCGCGCATGGCGGCCCGCGCCCAGGCCTGACGGCCGGCACACCACCCCGACGGGGGCGGGCCTCCCCGGGCCCGCCCCCGTTTCGCGTACCGGTCAGCCGCGGCGGTGACGGCGGCGGAGCGCGTTCAGCCGGGTGCCTGCCGTTACGGGGGCGGGCCCGTCCCGGCGGCGCGCGGACCGTACTCTGTGCCGGTGAAACCTGTGACCCGCGTTGTTCTCTTCGGTGCGCCGATAGCCATCGCCGTTTCCCTGCTCCTCAACACCGGCGGCGGCCCGGAGCTGCCCACGGCCTCTCCCCGGGCGACCGCATCGGCCGCCGCTGACACGGGAGCGGACCCGTTCACCGGTGCGGACGACGAGGAGCGGCGGGAACTGGACGCACGCGTGGCCGCGATGCCTCCCGGGCTGGCAGCGCCGAAGATGCGTGAGGTCGCCTGGAAGCTGCTGGCCAGCGCCGAGGGATCGACGCTGGACTGGCGCACCCAGTACGGCACGATCGAAGACAGTGACGACGGCACCGGGTACAACGCCGGAATCGTCGGCTTCTGCTCCGGTACGCACGACATGCTCGCGTTCGTCGAGTCGTTCACCGGGGACCACCCGGACAGCCCGCTGGCACCGTTCGTCCCGGCTCTGCGCAAGGTCGACGGCACTGCTTCGCACGAGGGGCTGGACCCCGGCTTCACGGCCGCGTGGAAGAAGTCGGCCGAGGACCCCGCGTTCCGCGCCGCCCAGGACCTGGTCCGGCTGAAGCAGTACTTCGAGCCCGCCGTCCGGCTGGCGAAACTGGACGGTCTCGGGGCCCTGGGCCAGTACATGTACTTCGACGCCATGGTTCTCCAAGGGCCCGGGGCCGGCACGGACGAGTTCTACGGCATCCGGAAGGCGGCTGTGGCCGAGGCCGACACGGTCGAGGAGGGCGGCGACGAGACGGCCTATCTGGACGCCTTCCTCGAAGCGGCGCGGGCCGTGATGAAGTCGAAGAAGAACCAGCAGGACACCTCGCGCCTCGACACCGCCCAGCGCGTGTTCCTGGAGGACGGGAACCTGGCTCTGGAACTGCCGCTGACCTGGAAGATGTACGGCGATACGTTCCGCATCCCGTCCTGACCCGACCCGGCCGCTACGCCCCACCTCGCGCGGCCGAAGCCGGCGGCACGGCCTCGGCGAGCCCGGGTGAGGGAACGGTCACGCCTGGTCGCCGTCTACTCTGCGCAGCCGGTCGCGCTCCTTCTCGGAGAGACCGCCCCACACACCGAAGCGCTCGTCGTTGTCGAGTGCGTACTCCAGGCAGGCCAGACGTCCCTCGCAGGCGTTGCAGAGCTGCTTGGCCTCACGTGTGGAGCTGCCGGGGGCGGGGAAGAAGAACTCGGGCCCCGTCTGTGCGCACAGCGCTGTCTCCTGCCAGGCGAGAGCGGGGTCGGTCGCGGTGTTGATCAGCATGGGGCACACAGTGCCCTGCCGCGATAAACGACTGATCAACGATCCATCAACCGACCGGGTGAGACCCTCGCGACGAGCCGGCTACTGGACGCTCCTGATCACGGCGAAGGCGGCACCGTACGGATCGGTGACGTTGGCGAAGGTGCCCACGCCCTCCATCTCCATCGGTTCCAGCGTCAGCTTGCCGCCCAGCCGCTCGACCGCCGCCACCGTGGCATCGCAGTCGTCGACCTCGAAGTACGGCAGCCAGTGCGGACCCGCGGCGGCCCTGACGGGTACGGCGTCCAGCGGGACGAGCCCGCCGAAGGAGGTCTCCTCGCCGCCGCCCGCCGTCCTGATGACGGTGTACGCCCCGCCGCCGCCCGGGTAGGGCGTCTGGGTGGTCTCCCAGCCGAAGACGGCGTCGTAGAACGCCGCCGCCGCCGGCACGTCCGGGGTGTAGAGCTCGGCCCAGCAGAGGCTGCCCTGCTCGTTCACGACACCGAGGCCCGGATTCTGCTTCGGCTGCCAGACGGCGAAGTACGCCCCGGCCCGGTCGGTGAACCCGCCCATCCGGCCGTACTCCAGAACGTCCATCGGTTCGAACGGCACCGTCCCGCCGGCGTTGCGCACGGCCTGCGCGGTGGCGTCGACGTCCGATGACCGGAAGTACACCGACCAGGACGGCTTCCCCTGTTCCTCGGTGACCGTCATCGCACCGCCGACCGTCTTCCCGTTCAGCGTGAACATCCCGTAGCCACCGGTCTCGGGGCCTCCGGGGGCGAAGTCCCAGCCGAGGAGAGCGGTGTAGAACGCCTTGGCCCCTTCGAGATCCGGGGTGCCGAGATCCATCCAGGTGGGCGATCCGTCAACAAAACGGGTGGTGAGCATCGTGCGCTCCTTCGGTGGGTCCCGTCCTCGCACAGCAGGAATTCCTGACTCTCCGAGTCTTGCACCGGGTACTGACAACCGCAGTCCCTGCGTTACCGCGCGTCCCCACCGCCGGCCGCGAGCTGTCAGGTCGAGCTGTCAGGTCAGGCCGGCGATCCAGGCGTCGAGGTGGTGACATCGGCCTGGCGCGGGAAGACCTTCTCCGTCAGGACCCGGTGGACCTCGGGGTCGGCGTCGGCGCCGTGCAGCACGAGGTCGAGGTCGCTGCCCGCGAAGGCGCTCACACGCTTCTTGGTGACGACACACTCACCGGGGAGGGGCTCGACGCCGGGGTGGATGGCGGCCCCGGGGTCGCTGTCGGTGAACGCTCCGTCGGGCAGGGCGCCGAAGAGCGGGCTGGACTTGGTCTCCGGGTGGCCGGGGCGGAAGCCGATGAAGACGTCCCATGCGTTCGCCGTCGGCACCGCCCCCAGCATCATCGGGGCCAGCAGGCGCCGGTCGAAGCCGCCCGCCGTCCCCCCGGTTCCGCCGGGGCGCAGCCGGCGGAGTCCGCGGGGCAGGCTTCCGGTCACGAGCGGACGACCCGCTCCAACGCGCCGCCGCCTCGATCAGGAGGCGCCGCTGCTCCTCCGTGCACCGGTCCTCCAGGGCGCGGGTGAGCCGGCCCTCCCCCACCCGTCGGCGGTCCTCGAGGAAGACATGGCCGCTGTCGGTCACGAAGACCAGCTGGCGGCGACCGTCCCCGGGGTCGGGGCGACGCGCCACGAGGCCGCGTTCCACCAGGATGCCGACGGTGGCGGCCACCGACTGGTGCCGGACGCGTTCGGCGGCCGCCAGGCCCGTGACCGACGCCTCGCCGTCCTTGTCCAGCCGGCTGAGGACGGAGGTCTGGGACCGGGTGAGGTCACCGGGGTCGTACGTCTCGCGCATGCGACGCCTCAGCCGGCTGTAGACCACGCGGACGTCGTGGGCCGCGCGTACAGCCGATTCGGACACGCCGGCGGGGGTGCTGGTCTCCTCATCCATATAGGCAGACCAACTTGCGCAGTCCAGACTGCGCAATGCTGGGTGCGCAATCTTGGTGCGCAATCTTGGGCCGGCTGCGCACCCCAAGCCGCGCGCACCCCCCGGCCGCGCCACGCGGCAGCGCGCCCCGTCAGCGGGTGACCCCCAGCGCCGGCAGCACCGTCTCCGCCACCCGGTACGCCTCCTCCAGCAGGGGGTTGCCGGAGAGGATGAAGGTGTCCACTCCCAGCTCCTCGAACTCCTTGAGCCGCTCGACGACCTGCGCGGTCGATCCCACCACCGCGGTGCCCGGACCCGGCCGGAACAGGCTCATGCCCGGCCACATGTTGGGGTGGACCTCCAGCTCTCGGGCGTGCGCGGGCACCTTTCCGCCGTGCTGGCGGAACTGCCGCTGCCAGCCGACGCCGTCCTCGCCCGCCCGGTCGCCGAGCTGACGGGCGTACGTCGCGTCGCTGGTGACGTCGAGGAGCCGGTCGGCCGCGGCCCAGGCCTCCTCCTCCGTGTCCCGGACGATCAGGTGCAGCCGCAGTCCGAACCTGAGCGTGCGGCCGTACGCGGCGGCCCTCGCCCGGACCTTCTCCAGCTTCTCCTTCAGCAGGTGCGGCGGCTCTCCCCAGGTCAGGAAGACGTCCACGTGCTCGGCGGCCATCTCGATGCCGGGGTCCGACGAGCCGCCGAACCAGAGCGGGATGTGCCCGTCCTGTACCGGCTTCAGCTCCCGGAAGGAGGCACCGGCGTTCTTGAGGTCGTAGAAGCGGCCCTTGTGGTCGAAGACCTCGCCGGCCGTCAGCCGCTTCACGATCGACCAGTACTCCGCGCTCAGCTCGTACCGTTCGTCGTGCTCCACGTGGAGTCCGTACTCCTGCAGCGACTTCGTCGAACCATTGACCACGTTGAAGCGCAGCCGGCCGCCGAAGAGCGTGTCGAAGCTGAGCGCCATCTTGGCGAGCAGGGTCGGTGAGACGAGCCCCGGGTGGACGGCGAGCAGCGGCTTGAACCGGGTGCTGGTCGAGGCGGCCAGGGCACTGCCGAGCGGCCAGACGTCGTACAGGTCGGTGGCGAGCAGCGCGCCGCTGTAGCCGAGCCGCTCGACCGTCCCGGCCAGTTGTGCCAGGTAGCCGAGGTCGACGGGGCGTCTGCCCGCCGGCTCCCAGGGGTAGGCACCTTCGCGCGGAATGATGTACCAGAGGACTTCGGTCGCCATGTCGTCATACCGCCTTGTCGGCTGCGGCACGGGCGCGCGCGTGAGCGACGGTGACCGGCCGGTCGATGAATCCGGTCCGGTGGAAGATGTCGGCGGCCTCCTGCTGCTCGGCGATGAACGCGTCGGAGACGGGCTCGATCGTCCAGGGCAGCGAGGCGAGCGCGGTCTCCCAGTCGTCGGCCGCCCCTCCCAGGTCGGCGGCGGCGATCTCGGCCGCCTGCCGGGGGTGAGCCGCGGCCCAGTCGTCGGCCCGCTGGAGCGCCCTGGTCAGGGCCTCGATGACCTCGGGCCTGGATTCAGCGAGGTCACGGCGGGTGAAGAAGACGGAACGGTCGCTGATGACGTCGCCGGTACGGACCAGGGTCCGGAGTCCCCCGGTGCGCCGGGCGGCCGCCAGCTCGGCGCCCTGGGCGACCCAGGCGGCGATCTCGCCGGTGCGCAGCAGTTCTTCGCTGTGCCGGTCACCGCGGACGGCCGTGATGTCCTCGGCGTAGGACAGCCCGGCGTCGTCGAGGGCCTTGGCGATGAGATGGGTCTGCCAGGATCCGATCGCCAGGTGCACGGTCGTGCCCTTGAGGTCGGC
The DNA here is from genome assembly GCF_044458665.1 of Streptomyces sp. NPDC050422. Taxonomy (NCBI): domain Bacteria; kingdom Bacillati; phylum Actinomycetota; class Actinomycetes; order Kitasatosporales; family Streptomycetaceae; genus Streptomyces; species Streptomyces sp. NPDC050422. Next base: position 129,002 of record NZ_JBITIE010000013.1, on the reverse strand, counting down.
GACGGTGCGCACGGGACTGTCCTCGGGGACGAGGAGCGCGCCGTGTTCGGGGCGTGGGGCGGAGACCGCGGTGTAGACGATGTCGTGGCCGGCTGCCTGGGCGGTGACCGGCGGGGTGGAGCCGGTGCCGCCGAAGTCGATGACGCCCCGGGTCAGGAGTTCTCCGGTACGAACGCCGTTGGTGTACGGGTGGAAGACGACGGTCTCGCCCAGCGGGGCCAGCTCCTCCTGGGCGAAGCCCAGCCGGGAGAGGTGGTAGAGGTGGTAGAGGGACGGGTTGCTGCTGTGGACACCGATGGTGAGGGTCATTCAGATCACTCCGGCTTCGGTACGGGCGGGGGACGGAAGGGAAGGTGTGGGGGCGTCGACGCCGAGGTCGGCCAGGAGCCGCCGGCGCAGAGCCGCGAACGCGGGATCACCCGGGTCGCGCGGCCGGGCGACGTCCACGGTCTCGTCGGTGACGAGGCGGCCGTCTCGCAGGACGGCGACCCGGTCGGCCAGCCGTACGGCCTCCTCGACGTCATGGGTGACCAGCAGGACGGCGGGGCGGTGGCGGCGGCACAGCTCGCCGACCAGGTCCTGCATCTTCAGCCGGGTCAGCGCGTCGAGGGCGGCGAACGGCTCGTCGAGCAGCAGCAGTTCGGGCTCACGGACCAGGGCACGGGCGAGCGCGACGCGCTGGGCCTCGCCGCCGGAGAGGGTGGCCGGCCAGGCCTCGGCGTGGCGTTCCAGGCCGACTTCGGCCAGCGCGCGCAGCCCGTGGGCGGAGCGGCTGCGGGGCAGGGCGACCGTCACATTGGCCAGGACCTTCTTCGACGGTACGAGCCGGGGCTCCTGGAAGACGATGGTGCGGGCCTCGGGGACGAGCACCTCTCCCCCGTCGGCACCGTCGAGGGCCCCGAGGATGCGCAGCAGCGTCGTCTTCCCACTGCCGCTGGCACCGAGCAGGGCCACGAACTCGCCACGGGCGATGTCGAGTCGCAGGTCGTCGAGGACGGCGCGGTCACCGAAGACCCGGCGCAGCCCCCGCACCCGTACCGCGGGAGCGGCAGTGGATGTCGTGTCGGTGGTGGTCATCGGGTGGCCCCCTGGGGGGTGCGCCACGGCATCAGTACGCGCTCCAGCAACCGCACCAGGATGTCGGCGGTCAGCCCGAGGACCCCGTAGACGAGGATGCAGACGGCGAGGATGTCGGTGCGGGCGTAGCTCTGCGCCTGGGACATCAGATAGCCGATGCCGGCGGTCGCGTTGATCTCCTCGGCGGCGATCAGCGCGATGACGCTGAGCGTCATCGACAGGCGCAGTCCGGCGAGCAGGGACGGCAGGGCGCCGGGCAGGACCACTTCGCGTACGAGGGCGAGGCGTCCCATGCCGAAGCTCCGCATCGCCTCGATGAGTTTCGGGTCGGTGTTGCGTACCCCGCTCGATGTGGACACGTACATCGGGAAGGTGGTGGCGACGGCGATGAGGAGGATCTTCGCCGTCTCGTTGATCCCGAACCAGACCATGAACAGGGGGACCAGGGAGAGGAAGGGGATGGTGCGCAGGGTCTGGAGCGAGGAGTCGAGGAGTTCGTCGCCGAGGCGGGTGAATCCGGTGGTGATGCCGAGGGTCAGTCCGGCGGCGAGCCCGATGAGGAGGCCGAGGCCGGAGCGGGTGAGGGAGGTGGTGAGAGCGTCGGGCAGCTGGCCGTTGCCCCACAGCTCACCTACGGCTCGCAGCACTTCGCCGGGTGAGGCCAGGACGTCGGGGGTGAGGAGTCCGGTGGCGGAGGCCGCCCACCAGAAGGCGAGCAACGCGACCGGGCCGAGGGTGCGGACGGTGAGGGCGTAGCCTCGGCCGCGAGCCTTGTGGAGCCTCGGGCGCGGCCGGACGAGTCCGGGGGGCGCGACGGTGTCGCTCATGTCAGGTTCCGGACGTCGAGCAGGTGGGCGGCGACGTCGACCTCGGTCCTGGTGACCTTCTGCTCCGCGTAGAAGGCCGCGACGGCCTTGAAGCGCTCGATGTCCTGCGGGCCGATGGGATCGACGGTCCCGCCCTTCGCGACGAACCCGTTCTGGACCTCCTCGGCCTTGCCGGTCACTGCGGTCGGGCCGACGTCGGTGAAGACGTTGAGGTACGCGGACGGGTCCTGCTTCTCCTTGGCGCTGGCCTCGTGGAGGTACTGGTAGAGGGCCTCCACGACCTTCGGGTGCTGCTCGGCGAACTCTGTCCGTACGGCGTTGAGGCTGTAGTTGTCGGAGCCGATCGCCGCACCGTCGGCGACGAAGTGCGCCTTGCCGCTGCCGATCTCGGCGACCGCGTACGTGGCCCAGACGGCCCAGGCGTCGACCTTGCCGGCGTTGAACACCGCCGCGGTCTGGTCGGGCCTGAGGTAGACACGGGTGACCTTGCCGGCCGGGATCCCGGCCTTCGCGAGGGCCTTGAGCAGCAGGTACTCCCCGGTGCCACCCTGGTTGACGGCGACCTTCTTCCCCACGAGGTCGGCCACCGAGCCGATGTCCGATCCGTTCCTGACGAGGATGCCCTCCCCCGCGGCGTCCGGGTCGACGGCGGTGAAGAACTTGAAGCCGGGCCGCTGGGCGAGCGAGGTGATGCCGGAGGTGATGGAGCCCGTGGCGACGTCCAGCTGGTCCGCGTTCATCGCCTGGGCGGCCGGGGCGAACGGGCCGGCGCTGCCGGTCCAGCTGACCTTGGCACCTGCCTTGGACAGCGCCTTGTCGAGGCTGCCGTCCTTCTTGCCGAGGGCGAGCACACCGGAGTTGCCGGGGTCGGGGATGCGTACGGTCACCGCGGCCTTCGAGCCCCCTGCGGCGCTGTCGGCCTCGGACGTGCCGCAGGCGGTGAGGGCGACGAGCGCCGAGACCGTGAGGAGCGCCGGAACGGCTGTGGTACGCAGTGGTCGGGCGAGATTCATGACGAGGGTTCCTCTGTGCTCAGGGGGCGGGGGTGCGGCGGGCCAGGGCGGCTGCGCGGCCGAGCGGTGCGGGGTCGGCCCACGCCGCGACGTCGACCGGTTCGGGCAGGAAGCCGTGGGCGCGGAGCCCGGCCTCCTGTGCGGCGAGCAGGGCGAGGCGTTCGGCGGACAGGTCGGGGTGGAGGGTCAGATGGGTGCCGGGCCGGTAGGCGCCGGCGACTCCGTCGGCGCCCGCCCCGGTCTCGGCGCCGAGGATGCGGTCGACCTCCTCTGGCTGCCCGGCGGCCCAGTCGGCCGCCCTCAGCAGGACAGCGAGGAACCGGTCGACGAGGTCGGGGTGGTCGTCCAGTAGCTGCTGGTGGACGGTGATGGGGCGCGGGGTGCCGTTGTTGACGCGGAACCGGCGGTCGGGGAGCTCGTCGAGTTCGACGGCCACTTCTGCGCCGGCCCGGCGGGCCGCCTCGACGGCCAGCGCGCCCTTCACGTACACGGCGTCGACGTCTCCGCGTCGCAGCGCCGCGAGTTCGGCCGCCCACTGGCCCTCGTGTCCGTCGGCGGGTACGTCGACGAGCGAGGCGTCGTCCGGCGTGAGTCCGGCGGAGGCGAGCGCCCCCTCGAAGCCGCGCAGGGCCATGGCCCGCCAGAAGTCGATGACGATGTCGTGCTTCGGCACGGCGAGCCGAAGCCCGCGCAGTGCCCCGGCGCCCCGGATGCCGGAGCCGGGGGCGACCAGGACGGTCTGGCGTTCCTCGATCCAGGTGAGACCGATCAGCCGGGTGCGCTCTCCTCGTGAACGGGCCCACAGGGCGGGGACGTTGCCGCCCTCCCGGAAGAGGCCGGGCAGGGCGTGGGTGTAGTGCGCGGCGCGGTCGGCGTCCGGGGAGGCGTCCTGGAGGGAGCGCACGGAGATGCCGTCGGCGGCGAACTCGTCGGTGAGCCACTCCCGGTCGGCGGCGATGCCGGTGGCGGTGGGGACGGGACAACGGGTGAACCAGAGGGTCCGGGGCAGGACGGCAGACGTCATGGAGTCTTCCCGAGGATCGGCGCAGCGGAGGGAGGGGTGGGCGGGCGCGCCACGTACGCCCCGGAGCGGGGAGGTACGTGCGGCAGGAACCCGTGAGGCGTCGGAGCGACGCGTCAGCGTGAAAAAGCGGGGAGGGTCAGCGACAGGCGGCGCTGGACACGCGGGCCAGGTCGATGTGGCGGCGCAGCGTGAGGGCGAGCAGGACCGGAGCGGCGTGGGCGGGGGTCGCGGATCGGCGGCCGGCCATGGCACTGCTCCCTTCAGCTCGTCGGTGGTGAGGGCTGCAGCCTGCCACGGGCGACGCCCGCTCACAACTCGCTTCCCATGATGTGGGATTGGGCATGAACGGCATGTTTCGTCAGGGGGTTCGGGACCGGATCGGCTCCCGTAATGTGGCAACGTCGGGCCCCGCACCCCCACGAGCGGAGAGTGACCCCCATGACCGAGGCCGCAGCGGCACGCGCTCCCGGCGGGGCGCAGGCAGTACAGCGCGCCCTGGATGTCCTGCACTGTTTCCACGACAACGGTCCGGATCTGAGCGCCTCCGACCTCGCACGCCGTCTCACGCTGTCGGTCTCCACCGCACACCGGCTGGCGCGCACCCTGCTCGGTGCCGGATTCCTGGAGCAGGACGTTCGGACGTCGCGTTACCGGCTGGGGCCCGCCGTGACCGAGCTGGGCCGGCTCTCCTACCACCAGCGCGGTCTGCATCTGGCCGCCCCCGAGCTGGCCGATCTCGCCGATCGCACGGGCGCCACCGCCGACCTGGCGCTGCGCAGCGGGCCGCACGCGGTGATCGTCGCGGGCGGTTCGGTGACCCCCAAGGTCGGGCTGCGCCGGCCACTGCACTCCACCGCGCTGGGCAAGGTGCTGCTGGCCTGGGCGAGGCCGGGTGAGGGCGGCCCTTCCTCACTGCCGCCGCTGCCCGCCTTCACCGACCGGACGATCGTCGAACCGGCGGCCCTGGAGGCGGAGCTGGCCCGGGTGCGGTCCGACACCTATGCCGTCAACGACGGCGAGTCGGCCCACGGGGTGCGGACCCTGGCGGTGCCCGTGCTGGACGGTGCCGGGTACGCCCGCTTCGCCCTGGCGGTACGGGCCACCCCGTCCGTGATCACCGAGGAGCGCGGCGACTGGTTCCTGACGCAGGCGCGTTCCTGCGCACGCGCCCTGGAGGTGCTGCTGCTGTCACCGGCACAGCGCCGGCCGCCCGCGCCCTGAGCCGTCCGCCGGGCCGGGCTGTCAGTCGCGCGTGGGACGATATGAGTCGCTCCGGTCGCAGGCCCGTGGGCGCACCGGCAAGGCGGCGGGGACAGAAGGTACGACATGACTGAGGCCGGGTCCACGCAGGGCGGGGCGCCGACCGGGCGGGCGGCGCGGGAACTGCTGGCGCGGGCCGACGGGCTGCTGGACGCCGCGCGCGGCGTCCTGGCGGATCACACCCGTGCGGTCGGTGCCGTGCGCACGGCTCTGGATCCACTCCTGGACGTCCTCGTCCGCAGGGAGCTTTCGGCCATCCCGGTGTCCCGGCTCAAGGACGTCACCGAGGGCCGGCTGCGCCTCGGCGCAGTCGAGCAGGCCGGTTTCACGACGGTGGAGCAGGTGTACGGGGCAGGGCGCTACGAGCTCCGTCAGATTCCCGGTGTCGGCGCGCAGACGGCCGACCAGACCCTGGCCGCGGCGGGCCAGATCGCGCACGCGGTGCGGGACACCGTCGCCCTGCGGATAGACGTGGACACCCCTGACGATGCCACGACCTCCCTGGTCACCGCGTTGTACCGACTGGTCGAGGCCGGTCCGGACGTGCGGCGGGCCGTGGACGGGGCCCGCCGGCTGGCCGACTGCCTGGAGCCGTTGCTGGCCGCTGCCGCACCTGCCCGGGGGCGGCTGCGGATGGTCTTCACCCGGCGGGCCGCCCGGACGCGGACGCTGGCGGCCGTCGCCTCCGTGCGGGCGGCCGTCGCCGACGCGGTGGAGCGCGAGCTTCCGCTGCTGTTCGGTCAGGTGTCGGTCGACCTGCTGCGGGACCCGGAGTCCGACGTCGCGGCCTGGGTCGACTTCGAGCTGCGCTCCGCGGAGTACTACAGCCTGCTGGCCGAGATGTCCGGCACCGGTCCCGACCGGGACGCGGCCGAGGGGTTCCTGCCGTCCGGGATCGCCGAGCGGGTCCGCGGGCTGCGGCTGGACGACGCCCGGCTGCGGGTCTCGCTGCGCGGCTACCAGTCCTTCGGCGCGCGCTTCGCGCTCGCGCAGAAGCGGGTGATCCTCGGCGACGAGATGGGGCTCGGCAAGACCGTGCAGGCGATCGCCGCGCTGGCCCATCTCGCGGCGCGCGGGGAGACGCACTTCCTGGTGGTGTGCCCTGCGAGCGTGCTGATCAACTGGACGCGGGAGGTCCGGGCCCGGTCCACGCTGCGGCCCCTTCCGGTGCACGGGCCGGAGCGGCAGGAGGCGTTCGCCGAGTGGCGCGAGAGCGGCGGGGTCGCGCTGACCACCTTCGACGCCCTGCACACTCTCCCCCTCGCCGGCGACAGCGGGGTGCGGCCCGGAATGCTCGTCGTCGACGAGGCCCACTACGTCAAGAATCCGGCCACCCGTCGCGCCCGCGCGGTGTCCGGCTGGTCGGAGGGGGCCGAACACGTGCTCTTCCTCACCGGCACGCCCATGGAGAACCGGGTGGAGGAGTTCCGCAGCCTCGTCCGCCATCTCCAGCCCGAGCTGGCCCCGTCGGTCAACACCACGCACGGCGTCGCCGGTTCACAGGCGTTCCGCCGGGCCGTAGCCCCCGCCTATCTGCGCCGCAACCAGCAGGACGTGCTCACCGAACTCCCCGCGCTCGTGCAGGTGGACGAGTGGGAGGAGTTCAGCGACGCCGATCAGCTGGCCTACCACGAGGCGGTGGCCGCCGGGCACTTCATGCGGATGCGCCGGGCCGCGTACGCCCACCCGGCCACCTCCGCGAAGCTGAACCGGCTGCGCGAGCTCGTCGCGGAAGCCGAGGGCAACGGCCTGAAGGTCGTCGTCTTCTCCTACTTCCGCGAGGTCCTGGAGACGGTCCGGCAGGCCCTGGGGGAAGGCGTGTTCGGCCCGCTGTCCGGAAGTGTGCCGGCCGCACGGCGCCAGGAGATGATCGACGGTTTCGCCGCGGCGGACGGCCACGCGGTGCTGCTCAGCCAGATCCAGGCGGGCGGGGTCGGGCTGAACATGCAGGCCGCGTCGGTCGTCATCCTCTGCGAGCCGCAGATCAAGCCGACGATGGAGCACCAGGCCGTGGCCCGTGCGCACCGGATGGGCCAGATACGCACGGTCCAGGTGCACCGGCTCCTCGCGGCGGACAGCGTCGACCAGCGGATGCTGGACATCCTGGCCCGTAAGGAGCGGCTGTTCGATGCCTACGCACGGCGCAGCGACGTCGCGGAGACGACGCCGGACGCCGTGGACGTGTCGGACGGTTCGCTGGCCCGCCGCATCGTCGAGGAGGAACAGCAGCGCCTCGCCGCGGTGGCGGACGCGGCGGATCAGTGACCCTCGTGCGCGGATGTACTGCCGGAGGTCTTCGCCTCCGGCGATGACGCCATCGTGTGTCCGTCGTGTCCCGGCACGGTCCCGTCCGCCTTGGCGACCAGCAGCATTCCGGCCATGCCCATGTCGGAGTGGCTCTGCACATGGCAGTGGTACATCCAGGCGCCGGCGCCCACGTGTTCACCCGCGATGACCTGGAAGCCGAAGGAGTCCGCAGGCCCGACGATCTTCGTGTCGACGACCCGGCTCGGGTCGTCGGGCCCGGTGAGCAGCCCCGTGCGGTTGTCCGCCCAGCGATGGCCGTGGATGTGGAACGTGTGGTAGTACTCGCCGTGCGTGATCATGACGACTTCGAGCCGGTCCCCCACGGTGGCCTCGAAGTCCGGGCTCTTGTCGGCGGGCTTGTTGTTGATCGTCATGTCGTTGAAGACGATCGTGATGGTCTTGTCGGGCAGGATGTCGCCCTTGCGCCGGACGATCACCGGCCCGTACAGCCCCTTGCGGATGCCGCCCGTGCCGTGGTCCGTGCCGACGACGTGGTCGTGGTAGTGCCAGTAGCCCGCGCTGCCCGGCTGCCAGGTGCCGTCCTTGCGCCGGCCCGGGGCGTGGGTGCGCCAGGTGTACGTGCGGGTCCCGCCCGGCTCGACGATGCTCCGGTTCATCCGGGTGCCGTCGCTCGCGATGTCGTAGTCGACGCCGTGCGCGTGCAGGCTGGCTGCCACGTCCATGGTGTTCTCGAACTCGATGTGCAGGGTGTCGCCCTCGTTGATCTCGATGAGCGGCCCGGGGATCGACGCCTTGCCCTTCTCGAACCCGTAGCCCATCGAGCCGTCCGCCAGCTTCTCCGCGTACAGCTTGAGATGGCGGACCACCCCTCCGGCGGGCGCCGTCCGGGGCGGGTTCTCCGCGGAGGTGGCCTCGATCGCGCCGAGGGACAACGATGTCACGCCGGTCGCCGCCGCCACCCCGCCGCCCATCAGAACCCGCCGGTTGAAGCTCCTTCGGTCCATGTCGAACTCCCCACTGTGGGACGAATGTTGCGGAGAACGGGCCATACCGTAGCCCGGGGAGCTTCGTTTATCCACACTAAGGACAAAGTTCGTGTCATTGCTGCCATAGCTATTGGCGAGTCGCGAAAAGAGGTCTAGCTTCATGCGCTGTTGCAGTGCCAAAGCTGTTGCAGTGACCAGAGAGGGGTGGGTGACCACATGCAGCGCACACCACATCACAGGTCCAGATCGCGACGCGGACTTGCGGCGGCCGTAGCGGCCGGCGCACTGACCGCATCCCTGCTCGGTGGCAATGCCGCCAGTGCCAGGCCGGATCCCGGAGCTCCCGGGTCCATGGCGACAACGTTGTCCCTGCCGTCGCCACCGGGCGGCGCCAACGTCAAGGTGCTCGTCTTCCATGCCTCCGCAACCGACGAGTCGCCGACGGTCGACGCCGGAATCGCGGCGATCGAGCGGATCGGGCTCACCGGGCCGGAGGCGGGCCGGTTCAAGACCGTGGCCACCGACGACGCCGCCGTCTTCACCAACGGCAAACAGCTCGGCAGGTACAACGCCGTCGTCTTCCTGACGGGTGGCGGCGACGTCCTCGACCCGGAGCAGGAGGCCGGTCTGGAGGCGTACATGGAGGCCGGCGGCGGCTTCCTCGGCATCCATGACGCGGCGCGCACCGAGCCGTACTCGGACTGGTTCACCGGACTCGTCGGTGCGCGCCCGGCGGCCGGCAGCCCCACCGCCGTACAGCGTGCGACGGTGGAGATCGGCGACCGACAGCACCCGGCGACCAAGAACCTGCCGCTGGAGTGGAAGCGCCCGGACAAGTGGCTGAACTGGAAGGACAACCCTTCCGGCGACGTCCACACGGTGGCCCGGGTCAGGGAGATCACGTACAAGCCGGGCACGAGCGCCAACGGCTGGGACCACCCGGTCTCCTGGTGCCGTGACTACGACGGCGGCCGGTCCTTCTACACCGCGATGGGCGGTACGGTCGACAGCTTCGCCGAGGCCGACTTCCGCGACCACCTGCGCGGGGCGCTGGACTGGACGACCCGGATCTCGCAGGCCGACTGCAAGGCGACGATCACCTCCAACTACACGGCGGAGCGCGTCACTCAGCCGAACCAGCCGGGCAAGAACGACCAGATCGGCGAACCGCACGGCCTGGTGACGGCGCCCGACGGGCGGGTGCTGTACATCGGCCGCGGCGGCGCCGACAGCAGCGTGCCGGTCGTCACCGACTGGGCCGACCCGAACGTCGGCAAGGGCCTGGGCCAGATCCACGTCTACGACCCGGCGACCAAGAAGGTCACCCTCGCCGGTGAGCTGACGATCTTCGGCAACAAGGGCGGCGGCGACGAGCTGATCAAGGTCGAGGAGGGTCTGCTCGGCATCGAGCTCGACCCGGACTTCGAGAAGAACGGCTGGGTGTACCTGCACTACACACCCCACGACAAGATCGACCGCGACAAGCAGATGGCGGTCCGTCAGGTCTCCCGTTTCACCCTCGACCTGGCGACGAACAAGCTGGATCTGTCCTCCGAGAAGGTGCTGCTCCACTGGCCGGTGCAGATCCACAGCTGCTGCCACGCCGGCGGCGGCATGGCGTGGGACTCCAAGGGCAACCTGTACATCGCGACCGGTGACAACAACTCCTCCGGTTTCAGCGACGGTTACTCGGGCAACAACCCGCAGCCGAACTACAAGGGCGTCTCGTTCTCCGACGCCCGCCGCACCGCGGGCAACACGAACAACCTCAACGGGAAGATCCTGCGGATCCACCCCGAGGACGACGGCACCTACACGCTGCCCGCGGGCAACCTCTTCACCGGCAAGGAGCCGGACGAGGGCGGCGGCAAGACCCGCGGCGAGATCTACGTGATGGGCGTGCGTAACCCCGCCCGGATCTCCGTCGACAAGTCGACCGACACGCTGTACGCGGGCTGGGTCGGCCCCGACGCGGGCGCCCCGAGCACCACCTGGGGCCCGGCCAAGTACGACACGTTCGCCGCGATCACCCAGGCGGGCAACCACGGCTGGCCGTACTGCATGGGCAACAAGCAGCCCTACCGGGACCGCAATCTGCCCGATCCGAGCAAGCCGCTCGGCTGGTACGACTGCGACCACCCCAAGAACGATTCGCCGAACAACGACGGTCTGGTGAAGCTGCCGCCGATCACCTCCAACACCATCTGGTACTCGCCGCAGGGCGGTGGCGTGGACTACCCGCGCGACGCCAACGGCATCCCGAGCTACAAGGTGGAGGACCAGAAGGAGCTCCTGCCCTGGCTCAAGGGCGGTGGCCAGGCCACGATGAACGGCCCGGTCTACCGGTACGACGCGGCGAGCACCAGCGCCGACAAGTGGCCGTCGTACTGGGACGGCAAGTGGTTCGTCGGTGACTTCTACGACGACACACAGCCGCGGCACGCCGTGCTCACCGATCCGAAGACGGTCGGCAAGGGCGGTCTGCCCACGCACGCCGAGTCGCTCAAGGAGATCATCCCGGTGGGCGCGAACGGGATCCGCAACCTGATGGACTGGAAGTTCGCCCCGGACGGTTCGCTGTACGTCGTGGACTACGGGCGCGGCTTCTTCACCTCCGACTCCAAGTCCGCGCTGTGGCGCGTGACGTACAAGGGCGGCGGACCGACCCCGGCCGTCAAGGATCTGGCCAGGAAGGTGGCAGTGCAGTGAGACACCGTTCGATCTTCTTCCGACGGCGGTTGCGGCCCGCGCGGCTGTGGCTCGCGCTGCTGGGGTCCTTCCTGATGGTGCTGGGGCTGACGTCGACGGCGGCGTACGGCCGTACGGCGGCCCCGGCGGACGCGGCAGCCGACCAGGTGCTGACCTGGACGGCGGGCGACCCCATCGACCACTACCTGTCCGCGCCGAAGACCGCGGTGGCCGGCAAGGCGACCATCGTCTTCGAGAACAGTGAGGCGACCGGGAACACCACGGGTATGCCGCACACGCTGACCTTCAGCGTGTCGGACCCGGAGTTCAACAACGACGTCAGCCTGAACGTGCTGGCCAACCCCGGCGACGACCAGGGCGGCAAGCACACCGCCGAGGTCACGCTCACCCCCGGCCGGTACTTCTACCACTGCACGATGCCGGGGCACGAGACGATGCAGGGCATCCTGACCGTGACCGACGGGGGCGGCGGTGAGGACACCACCGCACCCGAGACCTCGGCGAAGGTCGACGGCGACAAGAACGCCGACGGCGCGTACATCGGTCAGGCCACCGTCACCCTCGCCGCCACCGACGCGGGTTCGGGCGTCGACACCGTCGAGTACGCGGTCGGGGCGGACGGCGCCTGGCAGCCGTACACGGTGCCGGTCGTGGTGAACGAGGTCGGCTCGCACCTCATCCGCTACCGCGCCACCGACAAGGCAGGCAACGCGGCCGCGGAGAAGACGGCCGAGTTCGCGGTCGCCGCTCCGCCGACGGACGACACCACGGCGCCCGAGACCTCGGCGACCGTCTCCGGGGAGAAGGACGACCAGGGACAGTACCTGGGCATGGCGACGGTCACCGTCACCGCGTCCGACACCGGTTCCGGCGTCAACACCATCGAGTACGCGGTCGGGGCGGACGGCGCCTGGCAGCCATACACCGGTCCCGTCATGGTGCACGCGGTGGGGGCGCAGCACGTCCGCTACCGCGCCACCGACAAGGCGGGCAACGCGGCCGCGGAGAAGGCGGTCGACTTCACCGTCGTCGAGCCGCCCACGCAGGACACGACGGCGCCCGAGACGTCCGCGAAGGTCGAGGGCGACAAGAACTCGGACGGCGCCTACCTCACGAGCGCCAAGGTGACCGTCACGGCGACCGATGCCGACAGCGGTGTGGACAAGGTCGAGTACTCCCTGGACGGCGGTCCGTACCTCGCGTACACGGCCACCGTCATCGTCGACCGGATCGGCTACCACACGCTCGCCCACCGGGCCACGGACAAGGCGGGCAACACGTCCGGGGCCAAGCAGGTGTCGTTCACCGTCGCGCAGAGCGGCGGCGTACCGGCGCCGAACTGCCCGGAGTTCGACGAACGGCTCACCGTCATCGTGGGCACCGTCGACACCGGGGTCCCCAACCGCATCACCGGCAACCGCTGCACGATCAACGAGCTGATCGAGGACGAGAAGGACTGGTCCTCGCACGCGCTGTTCCTCAAGCACGTCGACACGGTCCTCGTCAAGCTGCTCACCGCCGGGGTGATCGACGCCCGCGAGCACAAGAAGATCTACCGGGCGGCCAAGCAGTCCGGCATCGGCAAGCCGGGCCAGGACGAGGGCTACCGCAAGCTCTTCGACGGCACGGCCGCCTCGCTCGCCAAGTGGCAGCAGGTGGGTGGCGGGCAGTTCGCGCTCAACGAGGCGGACGGCGCGATCACCAGTTCCACCACGGTGGACGGCATGGGCATGCTGTGGTTCCCGGAACGCCAGTACGGGGACTTCTCGCTGAAGCTCCAGTGGCGGGACGACGCCCCGGGCACCGGCAACGCCAACGGCGGGGTGTTCGTACGCTTCCCCAACGTCCACGACAATCCGGAGGAGCCGCGTCCGGAGTGGGCCGCCATCAAGTTCGGTCATGAGATCCAGGTCAACGACCGGCCGGACGGCGACATGTACAAGACGGGTTCCGTGTACGGATTCGACCGGGTGGGTCTCGCCGGTGCCGGGGTCACCCCCAAGGGCACCTGGAACGACTACGAGATCCGGGTGGTGGACCAGCACTACTCGATCTACCGCAACGGTGTGCTGCTCAACGAGTTCGACAACACCGGCGGCCAGGCCTTCGAGCCGCCGCGGGATGACGACCCGGGCACCGACGGCCGGCGGTACGCCTCCGGCTACATCGGGCTCCAGGTCCACAGCACCTCGGACGTGATCTCCTACCGGGACATCCGCATCCAGGAGTTGTAGCCCAACCGTTCGGCATCAGGTGGCCGCGGCCGCATGCTCCGGCATGTGGTCGCGGCCTCCCGGGTGCCGGTGGCGCCACACCCAGAAGACCGTGATCGAGGCCACGCACCAGACCGCGAGCACCAGGAAGGGGAAGAGCTTCTGATGACCCTGGTAGTAGACGGCGGTGTGCTGGGCGTTGACGGAGGCGCCCGGCGGCAGCCAGCGTCCGATGTGCCCGAGCAGTGAGGGCAGCAGCGGCCAGGACACGGCTCCGCCGGAGGAAGGGTTCCCCAGAATCACCATCAGGCCCCAGGTCGGGAGCATGGCCCAGCGCCCCATCAGGGTGTTGAACATGGTGAAGACCATGCCCGAGGTGAACATGGTGAGCGCCAGGATCAGCCAGGACTCCGCGAAGGGCAGATCGACGGCGCCCAGCAGCCAGTCCACCACCGCGGCGATGGAGAAGGCTCCCAGCAGCGAATAGGCGATCGTGAAAGCGATCCGTTCCAGCGGGATCAGACTCCTGGCGTGCACGCTCAGCTGGATGGAGCCGACGAAGCCGATGATCACGGCGGCGAGCGAGATGTAGAAGAGCGCGAGTCCACGCGGGTCGCCCTTCTGGAGCGGTTTGACGTCCGCGACGGCGACCTGGATGCCAAGCGCGTCCCCCACCTTCACCGCGGACTCCGCGAGCAGTTGGGCGACAGCGGCGCCGGAGGCACTGGCCACGTCGAGTTCCACCCCGCGGCTGCCGGAGCGCACGATCGTGAAGACCTCCTGCTCCTCCAGCGCCTCACGCGCCGCGGCGGGCGTCCGGTAGACATGGATGACGAGGGAGGCGTCCAGGGCCTTGTCCATCGCGGCGACGAACTCCTTGCCGCGGGCCGTGTCCGGCTGGCTGACCACGGCGGTCGGAATCCGGTGGGGGGTCGGATTGGCCATCGCGTACGTGTACGAGCCGGCGAAGAGCCCCGCGGCTGCCGCGAGGATGAGCACCAGCACCGTCGCCGGGAAGTAGGGCGACTCCTTGTACGCCGCCCACTTCTCGGCCCTGGTCAGCGGCCTGCTGTGCGCCCCGTGGTGCGACTCGGGCTGCATCCCTTGGCGCGGCTCGGGCTGCGACTCGTGGGGCGGCTCGGGCTGCACCCCGTGGGGCGGCTCGGGCTCCTGTCCGGATGTGCTCATGCGTCGCCGTCCTCGTCATGGCGGGCGCGGCTGGGCTGCACCCGTTTCGGTTCGCCCGGCATCTTCGGGTACTCCGGCGGGTACGGCAGGTCGCCGGGGCCGCCGTCGCTCTCGTGGCGGTCGGCGAGTTCCAGCAGCGAGTCGAGCCGGAAGGCCTCCTGGTCCATGTCCGCGTGCACATCCCCCAGTTCCGCGTAGCGGACCGGCATGGTCCGGATGTCGAAGTCGCGCGGCTCGGCGTCATCGACCTCGTCCCAGCGCAGGGGGGCGGAGACCGGGGCGTGGGGCCGGGGGCGCACGGAGTAGGCGGAGGCGATCGTCCGGTCCCTGGCGGTCTGGTTGTAGTCGACGAAAATCCGCTCGCCGCGCTCCTCCTTCCACCAGGCGGTCGTCACGCGGTCGGGCATCCGGCTCTCCAGCTCGCGTCCCACCGCGATGGCCGCCCGCCGGACCTCGGTGAACGTCCAACGGGCCTCGATCGGCACGAAGACGTGCATGCCGCGGCCGCCGGAGGTCTTGGGCCAGCCGCGCAGCCCGTGCTCGTCCAGGACCGAGCGCAGCTCATGGGCGGCGCGGACGGCGTCGGCGTAGTCGGTGCCGGGCTGCGGGTCGAGGTCGATGCGCAGTTCGTCGGGGTGGTCGGTGTCGCCGCCGCGAACGGGCCAGGGGTGGAAGGTGAGCGTCCCGAGGTTGGCCGCCCAGAGGACGGCGGCCACCTCGGTGGGGCACATCTCGCGGGCGGACCGGCCGCTGGGGAAGGAGATCTCGGTGGTGGGGATCCATTCGGGGAGGTTCTTCGGGGCGCGCTTCTGGTAGAAGAACTCGCCCTCGACCCCGTCCACGAACCGCTGCAGGGTGGTGGGCCGGTTGCGCAGGGCACGCAGGATTCCGGGGCCCACGGCAAGGAAGTACTCGGCGACGTCCCTCTTCGTGTAGCCCTTCTCCGGGAAGTAGACCTTGTCCGGATTGGACAGCCGTACGGCCCGTCCCGCCGCTTCCAGCTCCACCGCTTTACCCGCTGCTGCCATGTCGGCCACGGTAGGCCGGGCACACATATGCCGCATATCGGAAGACTCCGGTCGCCGCGCGGTTCACAATCGGGGCATGGACCTGCCGGTGATGCCGCCCGTGAAGCCGATGCTCGCGAAGTCCGTGAAGCAGATCCCGCCGGGCATGCAGTACGAGGCGAAGTGGGACGGCTTCCGCGCGATCGTGCACCGGGACGGTGACGAGGTGGTGATCGGCAGCCGTACCGGCAAGCCCCTGACCCGCTACTTCCCCGAGCTGGTCACCGCGGTCCGGGAGAACCTCCCGCCGCGCTGCGTCGTGGACGGCGAGATCGTGGTGGCGTACGACGGCCGGCTGGACTTCGACCGGCTCAGCGAGCGCATCCACCCCGCCGACTCCCGGGTACGGCTGCTGGCGGAGCAGACCCCGGCGAGCCTGGTCGCCTTCGACCTCCTCGCGCTGGGCGACGACTCGCTCCTGGACACCCGGCAGTCGGACCGGCGCGTGGTGCTGGAGGCCGCGCTCGCCGATGCCTCGGCCCCGGTCCATCTCGCTCCGTCGACCACCGATCCGGCCGTCGCCCAGGAGTGGTTCGAGCGGTACGAGGGAGCGGGTCTGGACGGGGTCGTCGCCAAGCCGCTCGATCTGCCGTACCGGCCGGACACCCGCGCGATGTACAAGATCAAGCACGAGCGGACCGCCGACTGTGTGGTGGCGGGCTACCGCTTCCACAAGAGCGGTCCGGTCGTCGGCTCGCTGCTGCTCGGACTGTACGACGAACGGGGAACCCTGCAGCACGTGGGCGTCTGCGCGGCCTTCCCCATGAAGCGCCGCGCCGAACTGATCACCGAACTCGAACCCCTGGTGACCGATGCCTCCGAGCACCCGTGGGGTTCCTGGGGGGATGCCGAGGCGCACGAGGGATCACGGATGCCCGGCGCCCCGAGCCGCTGGTCGGGGAAGAAGGACATGTCCTGGGTGGCGCTGCGTCCGGAGCGGGTCTGTGAAGTGGCGTACGACCACATGGAGGGCGACCGGTTCCGGCACACGACCCAGTTCCGCCGGTGGCGGCCGGACCGCACGCCTGACACCTGCACGTACGCGCAGCTGGAAGAGGTGGTGCGCTACGACCTGGCCGAGGTGCTGTCGGCGGGCGGCTGAATACGCCGCCCGCCGGGAATCAGTCGGCGGCCGGCGGCACCGACGCCGTGGAGCAGGGCTCCTCGGTGTCCGTGGGGTCGGGCGTCGGTGTCTCCGTGCCTCCCGTGGTGTCCGTCGGGTCCGGCGAGGCGGGGTCCGTCGGGCAGCCGGGCTCCCCCGGGTCGGGCGGCGTGGTGGTCGGGCCGGGGTCGGGGGTGGTGCCCGGTTCGGGGGTGGTGCCCGGGTCGGGAGTCGTCGTCGGGTCCGGGCTCGCGGAGCCGGTGTCGGTCGGATCGGGCGTGGTGCCCGGGTCCGTGGGGCCACCGGGGTCCGGGGACTCCGTGCCGCCCGGCGAGGGGGTCGTGCCCGGGTGCACGGTTCCCGGTGTCGTCGGACGCGTGGAGTGGCTGGGCTGCGGGCCGACCTCGATGCCGCCGTCGCCTCCCGTCCCGGGCCCGCCCACTGGGCGCCTGGGCTCGTTCGGGCTGCCGGCGCCGGGGCTCCTGGGCAGCGCCCCCTTGCCGTCGGGCACCACATGGACGCCGTTGCGGTAGAACTCCATCCAGGACAGCACGGTCCGCAGATAGGTGTCCGAGTGATTGTAGCTCAGGATCGCCCGGTCGAGGTCGCCGCGCACCGTCAGATCGCGGGTGCCGGCGCAGAGATACGCGCCGGCGGCCAGGGACGCGTCGTAGATGTTGCTCGGGTCGCTGCGGCCGTCGCCGTTGCCGTCCCTCGCCCAGTGCGCCCAGGTCGAGGGGATGAACTGCATCGGGCCGACGGCCCGGTCGTAGGTCTTGTCCCCGTCGTACCCGCCGCCGTCCGTGTCCGGGATGTTCGCGAACCCGGCGCCGTTGAGCACCGGCCCCAGGATCGGGGAGAGCGTCGTGCCGTGGGCGTCCACCCGGCCGCCGGCCGCGTGCCCGGACTCGACCTTGCCGATCGCCGCCAGTAACTGCCACGGCAGCCCGCACCCGGGGTCACTGCGCCCGAGCGAGCTCTCCGCCTTGCGGTAGGCCGCGAGCACCGTGGACGGGATCCCCGCCTCGGCCCACGACTGGACAGCGGCCCTGCTCTGCTTGACGCCGGGTTTCGGCGGCTCGGGGCTCTTCAGGGGCGGGAGTTCGGTGTGGTACGAGTCGTCGTTGGGTGCCTCCGACCACGTGACCTCGTCCGTCTCCGTGGTCTGCTTGAGCGCCTCGTCGTGCGCGACGAGTCCCGGCGCCTGGGACGCGGTGAGCGCTGCCATCGCGGCGACGGCCGCTGCGGTGCCGCCGATGCCGCGGCGCATGGTGCCGTTGAACCTCATGCGTGCTCTCCTCTGCCCCGGGTCACCGGGTGAACGTATCGATGGCAGATATCCGCCAGGTGCCGCCCCGGCGAACAGCGTCCACGGCGAACATGGCCGCGGCGTACGTGGTCTCTTCCGACTTGCCCGTACGGGTGTTGCTCTGGTCGGCGAAGATGATCAGCCGGGCGCGGTCGCCGTCGAGCAGCTCCACCCCGCTCTCCGTGACCGTCGTGGTGAGGACCAGCTTCTGCTTCGGCGCCTGCGCCCGTACCTCGGCGAGCATGTCCTCGTGCTGCTGGACGGCCTTGCCCGTCAGGTACTTCTTCACCGCGGCATCGGCCTTGGCGGGCGATGCGTAGTCGTACGAGAACACGGCGCCGACGGCCTCGGTGATCTGCCCCTTCACCTCGCTGGTGCGGGCGATGTCGGTGAGCGCGGTGTTCTGCCGGCTCGGGTCGTCGTTCAGCGTGGCGGCCGAGGTGAACGCCCAGACGGCGAAGGCGCCGAGGAGGACGGTCGCTGCGCACAGCGCGGCGGGCAGCCGGATCCGGAGGCGAGGTGGCCGGCCGGAGCGCGGCTCCTGCTCCTCCTGCTCCCCCTCCTTCTGTTCCTTCTGCTGCTCAGGCTCCTCCCGTGGTTCGTCCGCGCCGGTCCCGGGGTCCACGGGCTCGTGTACGGAGGCGGGTGCGGCAGTGCGTTCGGCGGCGACGGTGGCCAGACGTCGCTGCCGGTTCACGAGGTGACGGGTCGTCGACATGTCCGGGGTCCTCTCGGTGCGGGGTGGGGGTCGGTGGCGTCAGCCGGCGGTGTTGCCGACGGGCGCCTGGCCGAGGGCGCTGAGCTTCCACCCCTCGGAGGTGCGGGTGAGCTGGCCCAGCATCCGGCTCTCCTTCACCGCGGGCTTGCCCTTGGGCGCCGTCACGGTCACCCGCAGCGCCACCATCACTCCCGCCTTGCCGCCCCGGTCGTCGAGCTCGGTGACCGCGCCGGACAGCACCTTGGCCGTGCTGACGGTCTTCGCCTCCTGGATCTGCTTCACGAACCCGTCCCGCCCGTCGACGAGTTGCTGGTGAAGGTCCCCGGTGGTGGAGTCCTCCCAGCTGTCGAGCCCCTCGGCGAGCTGTTCGTGGTCGAGCGTGTTCATGTTCTGTACGGCCTGCTCGCCGGCGGCCAGGGCGTCGTCACGCGCCTGGGCGTACGCCGCCGAGCCGTCGTGCTCCGCCTGGTACCAGGACACTCCGCCCCAGCCCGCGGCGCCGGCCGCCGCGACCGTCAGCACGATCGCTGCCGCAACCAGCGGATTCCTCGTCGTCCGTACCCGTGCCATCGTTGCCTCTCCCTGCCGGCCGGTCTGTGCTGTGCTGTGCTGTGCTGTGCTGCGGTACTGCTCCACGTGGGACTATCTGGAGTTGATCTCTACGATCGTCCAGCGCCCGTCGCGGAGTTGAGCGGTGACCGAGAGCTGAGCGGCGGCCCTGCTGGCGGCCTTCCCCTTGCGTTCGTAGACCTGGTCCAGGAAGACGAGCAGGTGGGCGCTCTCGTCCGTCAGCCTGGTCACCCCGGCCCGCACGACGTGGGTGGTGAGGGTGAGTTTCTGGTCGGCCGCCTGCTTCTCCACCTGGCCGAACAGCGCCGCGTACTGCTGGAGCGCCTTGCCGGCGAGGAGTTGCTTCGCGGACTCCTTGGTGACGCCGGTGTCCTCGGGGCTGTAGGAGAACACCTTCCCGAGCGCGTTGGTGACGTCTCCCGCGACCCGGGTGGTCGCCTCGCTGTCGGTCAGCGCCTTGTTGGAGGTGGCGGGGGTGTCGCGCAACTGGCGTCCCGCGGCGAAGAGTCCGCCGCCGGCTGCGAGCAGCGCGACCACCAGTACCGCCGCCACCACACGCAGCCGGCGGTGGCCCGCGTCCGGTGCCGGCTCGTCCTTGCCGGGCCCGGGTCCACCGTCCGCCGGGGCGTCCTTGCCGGGCTCGTCCGCCGGCGCCCCGTCCGCCGTGGCGTCGAGTTCCCCGACGTCCTCCACATCCGTGCCGGTGGTCACGACCGCCACCCCTCCCTGCCGCTTCATGCGCCGCTCCCGACCGGAATCGCGGTCAGCGCCTTGACCTTCCAACCGTCCGCGGTGCGGGCGAGGGTGGCCTCGAAACGCTTGCGTTCGGTGCCGCCCTTGCCGGTGCGCGGAGTGACCTGGACATCGACGGTCGCGATCATCTGTGCCGTACCGGTCCGCTCGTCGAGCGCGGTGAGCGCCGCGTCGGTCACCTTCCCGCGCGCCGTCGACCCGGATTTCGTCAGCTCGCTCGCGTCCTTGCTCCGGGTGCGTTTCAGCTGATCGTGCAGCGGACCGGTGGAGGACCGGAGCCAGCCGCCGAGACCGGCTTCCACACTGCTGGCGTCCTTGCCGTCCAGGCTGTTGAGCCGGGCGAGGTGCTGCTTCCCGTCAGCCAGCGCGGTGTCACGGCTCTTGGCGTACGCCAGGTCGTCGTCGCCGCGCGCCTGGGCGTAGGACCAGCCGCCGAGTGCGCAGATCAGTAGGGCGGCGAGCAGTACGGCCCAGCCGCTCAGGGTCCTCGTACGGGATGTCATGCGCCGCCTCCCTGGCCGAGGCCCAGCAGGCCGGCCATGCCGCCGGTGGCCGGGGCGGTGTCGGCGGGTACGCCGAGCGCACCGGGGAGCCGGTCCGTCGTGCCGTCACCGAGGAGCATCGAGCCCGGCTTGGCCGGCTCGGGTACGGCCCCACCCTTCGGGGCGTTCGCGCTGCCGCGGACGTTGACGCCGGTGCCGGGCGACGAGGTGCAGCGGGCCGCGGTGTTGAGTGCGGGTCCGGCCGTGACGTCGAGGCCGTTGCGGTAGGTCGTGCCGCCGTACCCGGCGGTGCAGGGCAACGGCTCGAAGAAGGTGATCGACATGCCGAACCTGGCACCGTTCTCGTCGACCGCGCTGGAGCCCGCCGCCGCGACGGCCGGAAGCTTCACCAGAAGCTCCTCCAGTCCGCGCTGCCGGGTGACGGCGACGTCCGACGTGGTGAGGAGGTTGGCGACGACGACACCGAAGCTGGGGTCGAGGTCCCGCAGCAGTCCGCTGATCTGGCTGGTCGCGTCGGGGGCGACCGTGATCAGCTTGCGCAGGTCGGTGTCGGATCCCTTCAGCTCGGCGGCCAGTTCCTTGGCGCCGGAGGCGAAACCCTTGAGCGCTTCGCCCTGTTCGGCCTGCGTGCGCAGCACGGTCTCGCCGTCGATCATCAGCCGGGTGTTGACCGGCAGTGCGTCGTCGGCCGCCTGGACGAAGTCGCTGCTGGTGTCGAGCAGCACCTGGAGGTCGTCGCCGCGGCCCTCGAAGGCGGTGCCGAATTCGTCGACAACCGTGCGCAGCGATTCCAGGTCGACGGAGCCGGCGAGGTCGTCGACGCTGGTGAGAACGTCGGTGACGGGCGCCGGAATGGTCGTGTCGGCCTGGTCGATGACGGAGCCGTTCGCCAGGTACGGCCCATCGGCGCGCGTCGGCCGCAGATCGACGTACTGCTCGCCGACCGACGAGAGGTTGGCGACGACGGCCTTCAGCCCGTCCGGGATGGGCGGGGAGTCCTTCTCGATGCGCAGTTCGGCCTCCACTCCGTCGTCGGTGAGCTCGATGGGGCCGACCCGGCCCACGGAAACGCCCCGGTAGGTGACGTTGCTGTGGGTGAACAGGCCTCCGGTCTGCGGGAGCTGGACCTTGACCGTGTAGTAGCTGCGCATGCCGATGTAGTGGCCGAGGTCGGCGTAGCGGACTCCCAGATAGCCGAGCACGAGCACCGCGATGATCAGGAAGGCGATGTTCTTGAGCCGGATGGCCAGGGTGATCATCAGTTGCTCCCCTTCGTCGTCGAGGTGACCGAGGGAAGGGGCAGCGGCAGCGCCGAGCCCGACTTCTGGGCCGTGCTGCCCGGGACCGCCGGGGGTGTGGAGCCGGCGGGGTCGAGCGGCGGAATGATCTGTGTGCCGGGCATGGCCGTCACATCCAGGTAGACGTTGAGGTAGTCGCCCTTCACCCCGCGCAGCACCTCGTCCGTGAACGGGTAGGTGAGCAGCACCTGGAGGGAGTCGGGCAGGTCCTGGCCGGAGTCGGCGAGGGCCTGGAGTGTGGGGGCGAGGGCCTTGAGGTCGGCGACCATGTCGGCCTTGCTCCTGTTGACCGTGTCGACGGCGACGGTGGAGAGGGTGTCGAGCGAGCGGAGCATCGTCATGAGTGATCCGCGCTGCTTCTCCAGGACCTTCATGCCGGGGCTGAGCCCGGTGAGGACCGTACCGACGTCCTGTTTACGGGTGGCGAGGGTGGCGGAGAGCCGGTTGACCCCGTCGAGGGCGTCGGTGATGTCCCCCTTGTGGTCGTCCAGGTTCGTCACGAGGGTGTTGACCCGCTTGAGCATGGAGCGGACCTGCGGCTCCTGCCCGGCGAGTGCCTTGTTGAGTTCGGTGGTGATGGTCTTGAGCTGATTGATGCCGCCACCGTTCAGGAGCATCGAGAGCGCGCCGAACACCTCCTCGACCTCCGGATTCCGGTTGGTCCGGGTCAGCGGGATGCGGTCGCCATCGGCGAGCGCCCCCTTGGCGGTGCCGGCGGCGGGTGGTGCGAGCTGGATGTACTTCTCGCCCAGGAGGCTGGACTGCTCCAGGTGCGCATAGGCGTTCGCGGGCAGTTTGATCCGCCCGTTGACCCGCATGGTGACCTTGGCGTTCCAGTTGCCCGAGGCGAGCGAGATCTTGGTGACGCGGCCGACGGCCACGTCGTTGACCTTGACCGAGGCCTGCGGGGCGAGGCTGAGTACGTCCCCGAACTCGGCAGTGATCTCGTACGGGTGGTCCCCGAGGTCCGCGCCACCGGGCAGGGGCACCTGGTCGATGCCGGTGAACGTCGGCAGGTCGACCGTGGTGGCGACCAGGGCCAGGCCGACGCCCACCGCGAGCACGGCGGCGACGCCGGTCGCGCGGGCGCCGGGTCTGCGCAGGACGCGGCTCATCGCTTCGCCCCCTTCTTCTGCGTGGCGGTCTTCTCGGGGGTGCCGTAGACGGTCCCCACGGCGGGCAACGGCAGCGAGGGCAGCGCCTTCTGCCGGGCCTCGTCCACGGGCGAGAGCCCGGACAGGGCGGCGGGCTCCTCCGTGAGCGGTCCGCCCATGGAGAGTTCGTTGAGGTTGGTGCGGCCGTTGAGGGTGCGGTTCAACGGGTCGTAGGCGTTGATCACGTTGGTCGCGGCAAGCGGCAGGGTGTCCATGGACTCGGCGAGCGACGCGCGCTGGTCGACCAGGGCCTGGGTGATCGGCACCAGGGCGTCCACGTTCGCCTTCAGGGCGCCGCGGTTGTTCTTGATGAAGGTCTTGACCTGGCCGAGGGCGGTGCCCAGTTCCTTCAGGGCCGCGCTGAGGTTCTTCTTGTCGTCGGCGAGGAATCCGGTGACCGAGTTGAGCTGTTGTTCGGCGGCGCGGACGTTGCCGTCGTTGTCCTTCAGCATGGTGGTGAAGGTCTGGAGGTAGGACAGCGTGTCGAAGAGGTTGCCGCTGCTCCTGTCGAGGGTCTTCGTCGCCTTGCCGAACTGCTCGATGGAGTCCCCGATGGCCTTTCCGTTGCCGTCGAGGTTCTTGGCGCCGGTGTCCAGGAGCTTCGCCAGCGCCCCGTTCGCATTGGCACCCTCGGGGCCGAGCGCGGTGGAGAGCTCCGTGATCGAGGCGTAGAGCTGATCGACCTCGACCGGGGTCGCGTTGCTCGAAGCCGGCAGTTCGGCCTCGTCCGCCAGCACCGGCCCCCCGCTGTACGCGGGGGCGAGCTGCACGTACCGGTCGGCGACCAGGCTGGGGGCGACGACCACGGCATGCGCCTCCTTGGGCACCTTGACGCCCTTGTCCACGCGGAGCCGGACCTTGACCTCCTTGCCCTTCGGCTCCACGCTTTCGACCCTGCCGACTTTCACTCCGAGGATCCGCAGGTCCGATCCGGCGTACACACCGGTGGCCTGGTCGAAGTAGGCGGTGACGGTCGTCGTTCCCTCCTCGTCCATGGCCATCACTCCGGAGGTGGCCGCGACGGCCACGACGGCGAGGCCGGCGCCGATGCCGACGATGCGCGTGATTCTCATGTCAGCGGCCGCCTTGCTGCTTGGGTGGCATGCATCCGGTTGCCGGAGGTGTGGAGGCGGGCAGGTAGTCCTTGGGGACGACCCCGCAGACGTAGTTGTCGAACCAGCGTCCGCTGCCCAGGGTGTTGCCGACGAGCCGGTTGTACGACCCGGCCAGGGACAGCACCTTGTCGAGGCTCTTGCGGTTCTTCACCAGGACGGCGGTGACCCGGCCGAGCGAGTCCAGGGTCGGCTTCAGCTGCTTGTTGTTGTCCGCGACCAGGCCGGTGAGCTGGATGCCCAGGTTCCGGGTGCCGGTGAGCAGCAGGTGGATGGAGTCGCGGCGGGCCTGGATCTCTCCCAGGAGCAGATTTCCGTCCTCCAGCAGGGTTTCGAAGCTGCTCTTCTTGGTGGCCAGCGTCTTGGTGAGCTGCTTGCTGCCCTTGAGCAGGGTGGCCAGCTGGGCGTCGCGTTCGGAGACCGTCCGGGAGAGGGCGGAGAGCCCGTCGGCAGCGCTCTTCACGTCGGGGGGCGAGTCCTTGAAGGTGGCCGAGATCGTCTCGAAGCTCTTGGCGAGCTGCTCGGTGTCGATCTCCCCGATGGTCTCGCCGAGCCCGTTGAACGCCTGGGTGACGTCGTACGGGGAGGTGGTGCGGCTCGCGGTGATGCGCTCGTCCGGATCCTGGGGCCCGGTACCGAGCGGGTCGACGGCGAGGTACTTCTCGCCCAGCAGCGTCTTGATGGCGATGCCCACGGTGGAGGAGTTGCCGATCCACGCGTCCTTGACCCGGAAGCCGACCTTGACCTTGGCGCCGTCGAGGGAGACACCGGTGACCTCTCCGACCTTGACGCCGGCGATCCGTACCTCGTCGCCCTCGCCGAGACCGGCGGACTCGGTGAAGTCGGCGGTGTAGGTGGTGCCACCGCCGATGAAGGGCAGCGAGTCTGCGCGGTAGGCGCCGAAGCCGACGAGGGCCAGGACGAGGAGCCCGACGATGCCGATGGCGACGGGACTGCGTTCCCGCAGGGGTCTGATTCTCATGCCAGGCACCTCGACTGGGTGATCGCGATGCCGGTGGGTGGTGCGCTGCCGTCCTCGGTCGTCACACCGCCGACCTTGGCCTCGCAGAGGTAGAGGTTGAGCCAGGAGCCGTACGAGGCGAGGCGGCTGATCGCCTCCATCTTGGCCGGGGTCTTCTTCAGGAAGTTCTCGATCTGCGGGGTTCCCTTGCCCAGCTGGTCCGAGAGACGCCCGAGTTGTCTGATGTCTTCCTTGAGGGGCTTGCGGCCGTCCTGCAGCAGGTCGGCGGTGACCGTGGTGAGTGCGCCCATCGCCGTGACTGCCTGGCCGAGCGGTTTGCGGTCGCCGGCGAATCCCGTGACGAGCTGCTGAAGCGTGTCGACCAGGTCGTTGAAGCCGGCCTCCCGGTCGTTCACGGTCTTCAGAACCGTGTTGAGGTTCTTGATCACCTCGCCGATCACCTTGTCCTTGGCCGCGACCGTGCTGGTCAGGGAACCGACGTGCTGGAGGATGCTGTCCACGGTGCCGCCCTCGCCCTGGAGCACCTGGACGATGGAGCCCGCGAGCTGGTTGACGTCGGGCGGGGACAGCCCTTCGAAGAGCGGCTGGAAGCCGTTGAAGAGCTGGGTCAGGTCGAGTGCCGGCGTGGTGCGCGAGAGCGGAATGGTCGCTCCGGCGGCGAAGCTCCGGCCGACCGGTCCCGCACCCTGGTCCAGGTCGATGTAGCGCTGGCCGACCATGTTGAGGTACTTGATCGACGCGGTCACCGAGGCGGGCAGTTCGCGTCCCTTGCGGACGGCGAAGCCGACCTCGGCAAGTCGCTTGTCGGCCACCTCGATGGACTCGACCTGCCCGACCTTGACCCCGGCGATGCGGACGCTGTCGCCGACGATCAGACCGGTGGCGTCGGTGAACCTGGCCTTGTACGTGGTGGTGTCGCCGACCCCGGTGTTGGCGATGGACAGCCCAAGGACGGTGGTGGCCAGGACGGTCACCAGAATGAAGACGATCGATTTCGCGAGCGGTCCCGCGAGGGAGCGGCGCTTCACTTGAGCTTCACCTCCGCACCGCGGAAGGCCGGACCGATGAGCACGCTGCTCCAGTCGGGCAGGGTCTGCGGCTGGACTTTCAGTGAGGGAGCGACCAGCTCGTTGACGAGCCGGCTCTCCTGCGGGGAGTTGGGCATGCCGAGTGCGGTGTCCAGGGCCGTGGGCGCGGTGGCGCTCCGCCCGTCGGCGTCCGCCTTGTCGCCGGGGGCGGGCGATGCGGCGGCCCGTCCGGCGGCGGTCGGCTCGGTCGTCCCGACGTACGGCACCGAGTAGCAGTGCGGTCCGCCGGTGGCGTCGTAGACCGGCGTGTCCTTGCCGGGTACGTACTTCCCCTTGGATTTGACGGACTTGACGGTGACGTGCAGGCCGGGCTGATCGGTGCCCTTGCCGAGCGCCTTGTCCATCGCCGGGACGAATCCGGCCACGGTGCGCAGGGTGCAGGGGAATTCGTCGGAGTACTTCGCCAGGAGCTCCAGCGTCGGCCTGCTCGTGGCGGAGAGCCGGATCAGGTTGTCCTTGTTCTCCCGCAGGAACGAGGTGACGTCCTGCGCGGTGGCGGTCGTGGAGCCGTAGAGGTCGGCGAGTTCCGCCTGCTGCTCGGCGATGGTGCCGCTGGTGGTAGTGAAGTCCGTGAGTGCGTCCAGGACGTCGGGGGCGGCGTCCCCGTACACCCTGGTCACCTTGACGAGTTCCTTGATGTCCGCGTTGAGCGTGGGGAGTTGGGGGTTGAACTTCTGGAGGTGCGCGTCGAGCGTGACGAGGGTGTCGCCGAGCTTCTCGCCGCGTCCCTGGAGTGCCTGGGAGACCGCGTTGAGGGTGGCGGAGAGCTTCTCCGGCTGCACGGCGGTCAGCAGCGGCAGGACGTTGTCGAGGACCTCTTCCAGCTCGATGGCGTTGCTGGAGCGGTCCTGCGGGATGACGGCGCCGGCCCGCAGGGTCTGCGCGGAGGGGACGGCGGGCGGAACGAGCGCCACGAACCGTTCGCCGAACAGCGTGGTGGGCAGCATCTGAGCGGTGACGTCGGCCGGAATCCGGTCGAGTTTGTCGGGCTTGATCGCGAGGGTGAGCCGGGCTCCCTCGCCGTCGGCCGAGATGTTGCGGACCTGTCCGATGACGACTCCGCGCAGTTTCACGTCGGCGTTGTCGTGCATCTCGTTGCCGACGCTTCCGGTACGTACCGTCACGGTGGCGTCGTCGGTGAAGTCCTTCTCGTACACCGCGACCGACACCCATATGAGGACGGCGGGCACGAGCAGGAAGGCCACTCCGGCAAGTCTGCGGCGGGTGGACTGCGTGGTCCGGGAATTCATCAGCCGGCCACCTTCACGGTCGTCGTGGCGCCCCAGATGGCGAGCGAGAGGAAGAAGTCGGTGACGCTGATCAGCACGATCGCGTTGCGCACCGAGCGGCCGACCGCCACGCCCACCCCGGCGGGTCCGCCGGTGGCGTGGAAGCCGTAGTAGCAGTGCGCGAGGATCACCATCACGCTGAAGATCAGCACTTTGAGCACCGACAGCAGGACGTCCTGCGGGGAGAGGAAGAGATTGAAGTAGTGGTCGTACGTGCCGGCCGACTGTCCGTTGAACAGGACGGTGACGTAGCGGGAGGCGACGTACGAGGAGAGCAGCCCGATCGCGTAGAGCGGGATGATCGCGACGACACCGGCGATGATGCGGGTGGTGACGAGGTAGGGCATGGAGCGCACGCCCATCGACTCCAGGCCGTCGATCTCCTCGTTGATCCGCATGGCGCCGAGCTGGGCGGTGAAGCCCGCGCCGACGGTCGCGGAGAGGGCCAGCCCGGCGACGAGCGGGGCGATCTCACGGGTGTTGAAGTAGGCGGAGATGAATCCGGTGAAGGCCGCGGTGCCGATCTGGTTGAGGGCCGCGTAGCCCTGGAGGCCGACGACCGTACCGGTGGCGAGCGTCATCGCGATCATCACGCCGATGGTGCCGCCGACGACGCCGAGGCCGCCGCTGCCGAAGGCGACTTCGGCGAGGAGGCGCTGCACTTCCTTGAGGTAGCGCCGCAGGGTCCGGGGTATCCAGACCAGGGCCCGCACGTAGAAGGTGAGTTGGTCACCGGATCGGTCGAGCCAGCTGAGCATCGACATCGGTCAGCTCCCCTTCGCGGGGACGATCTGGAGATAGATCGCCGTGAGGACCATGTTCACGAAGAACAGCAGCATGAAGGTGATGACGACGGACTGGTTGACCGCGTCCCCGACCCCCTTCGGCCCGCCGCGCGGGTTGAGGCCGCGGTAGGCGGCGACGATGCCGGCGATGAATCCGAAGATCAGGGCCTTGATCTCGCTGATGTACAGGTCGGGCAGCTGGGCCAGGGCGGAGAAGCTGGACAGATAGGCCCCGGGGGTGCCGTCCTGCATGATCACGTTGAAGAAGTAGCCGCCCATCGTGCCGACGACGGAGACGAGGCCGTTGAGCAGGACAGCCACCAGCATGGTGGCCAGGACCCGCGGGACGACGAGGCGCTGCACGGGCGAGACGCCCATGACCTCCATCGCGTCGAGTTCCTCGCGGATCTTGCGCGATCCGAGGTCGGCGCAGATGGCCGACCCGGCGGCCCCGGAGACCAGCAGCGCCACGATGATCGGACTGGCCTGCTGGATGACGGCGAGGACGCTGGCGCCGCCGGTGAACGACTGGGCGCCGAGCTGCTGAGTGAGCGAGCCGACCTGGAGGGCGATGACCGCGCCGAAGGGGATGGAGACGAGGGCGGCGGGCAGGATCGTGACGCTGGCGACGAACCAGAACTGCTCGATGAACTCGCGTACCTGGAAGGGGCGGCGGAAGGTCTCACGGCACACGGCTCCGGCGAGGGCGAACAGCCTCCCGGTCTCGCGCAGCGGGGCGAGCAGCCGGGTCGGGCGTCTCTCCTCGGGCGCCTTCTCCGGCACCCGGTCCGCCGGCGGCTCGGGCGGCCGCACCGGCATGGGGGCGGTCACGGGCGCCCACCGCCCGCGGCTGGGCTGTAGCTGTTCAGAATGGCGGTACGGGCGGCCTCCGGCAGCTGCCCCATCATCGACATGACCCGCTCCCGGCGGCGCAGCGCGCCCTGTCGTACGGGCAGGCCCGGCGAGGGCTCCAGCTGCGGGACGACGGTGCGGGGGGCGTTGGCCGAGCTGATGCCCTGCCCGTAGCCGCTCCGCTCCTCGGCGGCGAGGGTGGCGGCGTCCTTCTCCTCCGACATGCCGATGGGCCCTTCGCGCCGCCCGGCGAGGAACTGGGAGACGACGGGCAGATCGCTGGTCAGCAGCACCTCGCGCGGTCCGAAGGTGACGAGGTTGCGGCAGAAGAGCATGCCCATGTTGTCCGGGACGGTGGAGGCGATGTCGAGGTTGTGGGTGACGATCAGCATCGTCGCGTCGATCTGCGCGTTGAGGTCGATGAGCAGCTGCGAGATGAACGCGGTGCGGACCGGGTCGAGTCCGGAGTCGGGCTCGTCGCAGAGAATGATCTGCGGGTCCAGGACGAGTGCGCGGGCCAGACCGGCCCGCTTGCGCATGCCTCCGGATATCTCGCCGGGCAGTTTGTCCTCGGCACCGAGAAGACCGACGATGTCGATCCGCTCCATGACGATGCGGCGGATTTCCGACTCCTTCTTGCGGGTGTGTTCACGCAAGGGAAAGGCGATGTTGTCGAAGAGGGACATCGAGCCGAAAAGCGCACCGTCCTGGAACATGAGCCCGAAGAGCTTCCGGGTCTCCATGATCTGCCGCTCGGGGCTGTTCACCATATCGACGCCGTTGATGAGCACGCGCCCCTGCTCGGGCTTCAGCAGGCCGATGATGGATTTGAGGAAGACGGTCTTTCCGGTACCGGAAGGACCGAGCATCACGCTCACTTCGCCGGCGGGCAGGGTGAGACTGACGTCCTGCCAGATGTTCTGCTTACCGAAGGATTTCGTGAGGCCTTCGACGACTACTTCGATTCCCATCGGCCCTCCCTCGACGTGTCGGTGAACGAAGTCATCTGTCAGCGCTCCGGCTCTGAGAAATCCAATGGCGGCTCGTCACACATGCACCAGGAGGCGCACGTTATGTCCGCCGAAACCGCCAGGACAAGCCGTTGAACAGCGGAAATCGACGAACCAGGTACTCGATGTGGATCACTTGTCACCGAGTGACAAAGTCGCTGAACGGCTTTGTCGAAATCTGCGCAAGATCTCCGGTGTGCGGGTCGGGCCCCACGGCCCCTGAGGGGTGGAGCCACGAGGCCCCGACAGCGGGAACGCCGCCCCTTGGACGGAGAGTCCGGGGCCCGAACCGTTCCCGGTGCGAAATCCGGGTCAAGGGGGGCGCGACCTGGACTCCACGTGCGTCGAACGAGCAGTTACGGACGCGTTTCCGTGCTGCTCACCTGGGACGCTACGGCTCAGTAACCTGCCTTCGCAATAGCGGTTCCTGAACTTTCTGCGCAGCTGTTGATGGCAGCGTTGTTTTTGTACGGAGGTGAGTACGGGCCCCCACGGGGTTGTCGGCAAGTGAGCCATTCCGCAGCACCCGCCACCTATGCCTGTGCTCACTTCCTGAGAAACCCCGCACGACGATGCCCGCCTCGTCCAGGAAATTCCCCGGACGGGGCGGGCATCGGCTGTACGGCATGGAAACGCGCAGAGCAGCGAGCCCGGGCAGCGCACTCAGCGCGTCGGCCGGTACTACTTCACTGCGGAGTGCCAGTACTGGGAAAGCACCTTGCCGGCGTTGGGCAGGACGATCCCCGGCGAGGTGAGTGCACCGCTGTACGTCGACGCGTTGTTCAGGGTGAGGTGGTTGTCCCCGGAAAGCGACGGCAGCCCGGTCTTCAGGTTGACCGCCCAGCTCAGGACTCCGCCCAGGCCGCAGCCGGTGGCCTTCGGCACGTAGAACGTGTCATCGCTCTGGGTGTTTCCGGTGAGCGCGAACCGCAGCATCGCACCCTCGTCGGCATTGGGCGTGCCGTCGCCGTCGAAGCGCTGGATGGCGACGGACGGAGCCGTGCTGTTCTGAGGCCGGAGAATCACGGGGTCCGCGGCCGTGCCGATGTAGCAGTTGGAGCCGAGAAGCGGGTTCTCCAGGTGGATGCGTACGGGCAGCTTCACGATCGGCTGCCCGACGGTCAGCCCGGCCAGCAGATTGAACTCGGTGGGCGTGCCGGCGGACTCCACCGTGGCCTGCACCTTGTTCAGACTGACGTCGGTGATCTGGTTGCAGACGGCGCTGACGACCGGGACGTCACTGGGGCACATAAGCCCGAGCAGGCCACCGGGTATGTTCGTCGGCGCTCCCACGAGGGCCCCGCCCGCGGGCGGAATGACCTTGAACGTACCGGCGGCCGTGTCCTGGATGACACCGAACTGCATGTCGTTGGAGCCCGTGGTGGCCACGGTGGTGCCCAGCTTGATGGCTCCGCCGGGCGAGTACGAGGACACGCAGGAGGCGACGAGGTCCTGGCCGTCCGCGGCGAGCATGGCGGGATTATCGACCGGGCAGCGGGAGAAGGGCGCCCAGTCCCCGTTCAGGTTCGCGGCGCTGACGGCGGCCGAGGCGGACAGCGGAGTCAGCGGGATCGCGACCACCGCTGCGGCGACGGCAGCGAAAAGGCCGGTGCGCCATCTCTTCGGGACAGCTCTCATTACACCCTCGATTCATAGTGGGCCGAGCGGACTGGAATGACTCGTTTTCGGTGGAGAAGGCGGGACAGTAAGCGGTTCAGCGCTGCGGCTTGGGAATCTGAACCGGCTCGCCGTCCTCCGTGCACGCGGTCGGCACGGACTGCGCCGCCGCACAGGGAGCCCCCTGGATCTGCTTCACGGCACCGGGAACACCCGAGATGGAGGCGGTGAAGAGGTCGTCGAGATCCTCGTCGACACCGCACCCCGAGAACGGCGGCACGGTGACCTGCCCGGTGAGCACGCCCCCGGTGACCAGGGTGTAGCCCGACTGGACTTGGTCCTTGAGCACCATCTCCCCCCGCAGTGACAGGGGGAACGGGCGCTCCGTACGGCAGTTGGGGCCGACGTCCAGAGCAACGCCGTTCACCTTCACGTCGCTCAGCCGGAGCCGGAGATTCAGGTCGATGGTCGTCGTGCCCACACTGTTGCCGGGGCTGAGGACCGTCAGGTCGGAGTGGATGTTGGGCAGCGGTTTGCCGTCCGGACCGGCAGCCGGAGGAATCTGGGTCATCTCCAGGGTCGCGGTCGTCGGCATGAAGCCGAACGTCAGGAACGTGCCTCTGGCCGGCGGTAGTTGAGGCTTCCCCTGATAGTCGAGGGTCGCCGTGGAGTCCTGGATGATATGGATCAGGCCGTCCTGGAACTTGATCTGGGTCACCCCCTGCTCGATCTGTGTGCAAGCGAGCGGGAAAAGCGTGGCGCTCTTGAGCTTGGGAACGTCCGCGTAGCCGGTGACGTAGGCGTTCAGGCTGAACTGGTTGTTCTCGTCGCCCACACAGGGCGGCGCCTTCCCGTCCTGCGGGGCCGCGCTCCCCGGTTCCCCGACCTTCGGTGTCGTCTCACGGGCATCGGCGTCGGTGTCGCCGCTGTCGCTGGACGCCTTCCCCTTCCCGGCCTCGGGGGGCTCCGGGGAAGGCCATTCGGGGTCCCCGGCGATGCGCACCGTGGCGAGAGCCAGGTCCTGGTCCGGCTCCGGAGTACATGTCAGCAGCAGTGCCGAGGGCTTGGCGGAGGGATCGTCCGAAGGCGGCGCGGTCAGCAGCGCGGTCAGCTTTCCCGCCGTGAAGGCGAGAGCCCCGGACGCGCCCGCGGTCACCGAGGGGACGTCGCCGGAGGACGTGAGGGTGGGGTGCTCGGCGTCCGGCACGGCCACCGGATCCTCGGTCGTCCCGATCCACACCGTCTCGGCGGTGTGTTCGCCCTGCGCCACCCCCACCGTCAGCTTCGTCTCCACCTCGACCTGGTCCGTCCCCACGGCGGCCAGGTCCGGCAGCCCCGCTTCGGGCAGGGTCAGTTCGGTGCTCACATCAGTGAGCTGAACGGGCTTGTCGACCTCACCCGCCTCCGGGGCCGTCGCGGACACCCGGACCGCGACCTGCTCGGCCCCGGAAGGAAATTCGCAGCCGTACTTCACGTCGATGCGAACGTCGCGACCACCGGCGGACGCCTGCGCACCCGGAATCATTCCGGCCATGAGGACCGCGGCCAGGACGGCTCCGCCCCGCACTGTCGCACGCCCGCGGCTCCGCCCCGCTGTCCCGCGCACCTTCATCCTCTGCCATTCCCTTCCATCGACGGTGCAGACCGCACTGCAGGGAACCCGCGGTGCGGTCTGCTGGAGCATTCGGCTGCCGGGCGGTCCGTCAGGTGCCGATGATGCTGGTGATGCCGGTGACGCTGTAGTCGCCCGTGAAGGTCGGGTGGGATCCGTTGGCGACGATCCCGGCACAGGCGGCGGTAGCGCCCGAGACGGTCAGCTGGTGTGCGCTGGAGTTGGAGACGTTGAGCTTCTTGGTGCTGTTGGTGTACTTGGCGTTGACCTCACCGGCGACGTTGAAGGAGCAGGTGAGGACGGTGAGCTTGGCCTGGATGTTCTTGATGTAGCCGGTCGTCACACCCGAGGTGTAGTCCTGGGCGACGAGCTGCCAGGCCGGCGAGGTGATGGCGACCGGCGTCACGGGGCCGAGTGCACTCGTGCACGGGGCGGCCGTCGTTCCGAAGGTGGCCGAGGTGATGTTGCCGACCGTGGCGGGGTTGCCGGTGGCGCTGAACGCGGAACCGCCGGCGCTCGCCGTCGGGCACGTGAGCGGAATCCCGCTCACCGAGAGGACCGTGTTGGTCGACACGGCGGTGAACGGTGCCGGGTTCGCCGTGACTGTCCACGTGGTGGCGGCGAATGCCATGGCCTGGGTGGCCCCGAGCACGACAGCGGCAGAAGCGACGCCGGTTGCGACGGCGATCTTCTTGAGGGTATTACGCACAGTTAGTTCCTCCGATTCGACAATGCGGGTGGCACTGCTTGCGGGGACGCGCTCCACAGCTGCCCAAGAGGCAGGAAGCACGTCTACGAACCACTTCTCCGAGGGGAGACGTACACTCTCGGCCACATATAATCTGTGACAGGCCGTGACGTTACTTGCGAGAAACTTCCAGCACAATCCTGCTGGCCAAGATTCCCGCCAGCAGCTTTTTTTGTCATCCGCAGGTCACTAAATGGCGCAGATCGATTGTCACTTGGTGCGCAAATTCCGGGCCGGACCCGCCCTTCGGACCCACCGCCGCCGGACTCACCGGCCAACGGACCCGCCCGCCGGCAGCCGAGGCGATACCAGCCACACCCCCGACGGTTGTCCGAAATTGACCACTCCCTCCCCACCTGCACCGGAGCCCCGCAACCGCGCAGAAGTGTGTGCACCCTGCACTTCGATCTTGCACAAGTGGTGTGCACGGCCGCAGACTTGGACTATCTTCATCGCGAACTTGGTACGCACCTGTCGGTTCGTGGGAGCGCTTTCCCCCACCGCCTCACCCCCACCGGGCGCTGGAAAGCAAGGGGACACGTCATGCCGAAAGTCATTTCTCCATTGGACACGGGGGACCCGCTGGGGCCGCTTCCCCAGGAGTTCGCCGCGATTATGCGGCCAGAACTCCCCAGCCTCACCAAGGAGATCGGCGTCGAGGTCACCCGCGCCTATCCGGAATACGCGCGCCTGCTCAGCGGGCCCAACGGCCAGGCCATTCGCGTCGGGGTGGAACGGAGCCTCTCCTCATTCGTGGACCTGGTGGCCGAACCATCCACATCGACCTCGTTGCGTGACGACATGTGCCGTCGATTCGGGCGCTTCGAGGCCTACGAGGGCCGCACCATGGAAACGCTCCAGGGCGCCTATCGACTGGGTGCCCGCATCGCCCTGCGACGGGCGAAGAAGGTCGGCCGCAGTTACAACTTCTCCCCCACACTGATGCTCAGCTTCGCCGACGCGCTCTTCACCTACATAGACGAGCTCGAATCGCTGTCCCGCGAGGGATTCCTGGAAGTGCAGTCCCAGACCGGCGAACAGGGCGAGGCCATGCGCCGACGCCTGCTCCATCTGATCCTGGCCGGGCGCCCCGTCCCCCGTTCCGCCATCGCCGAGCTGTGCGAGCAGACCGGGTGGATGCTGCCGGAGGAGGTCACCCTCGTCGCGGCCCGGTCCCCTGCCGGCCTCGACCGGGCCAGTGCCGACCACGACATCCTGGTCGACCTGAGTGACCCCCAGCCCCACCTGCTGATCCCGGGCCCCCTGGACGACGCACGAAGATCCATGCTCGACCATGCGCTCCTCGGCACCCGTGCGGCGATCGGACTGACCGTCCCCACCGCCCTGGCCTCGGACTCGATCCGCTGGGCCAGGCGAGTCCTCGAACTCGTCGACGCGGGTGTCATCGACGACGCACCGTTCATCCTGTGCGAGAACCACCTCATCACTCTGTGGCTGCTGTCCGATCCGGTCCTCCTGGACCAGCTCGCCCAACGGGAGCTCGCCCCCGTCGCCGGCATCAGCGCCACCCGGCGGGAACGGCTGATCGAGACACTGCGCATCTGGCTCGACACCCGCGGCACAGCCGCCCACATGGGCGAACTCCTGGACGTGCACCCACAGACCGTCCGGTACCGCATGCGCAACCTGGAGTCCATCTTCGGCCGGCAACTGACCGATCCGGAGAGCAGGTTCTCCACCGAGGCGGTCCTGCGGGCGCTCCAACTGCAGGACCGCGCCGACGGCTCCCCCCTGTAATCCGCCCACAGAACCGTTTCCGGCCAGAACACGGCCTTCACTGCGCGTCAACTTACTTATGGGTAAGGCGAAATACCCGGTCACTCCCAAACGGTTGCCACACGGAGACGTTCTCAACGAGAAACCTGGAACTGCGTCCCGTACATATGGAGGAGTCGACCGCCCACCCGGCGGCCGCAACGCACGACCTCCTGGCCACCATTCGAGAGGGAACCCCCATGACCGCCTCGCACCTGCTCGTCCCCGTACCGATCCCGGACCGCATCGCGGCGCTGATCGGCTCCTGCATCCCGGCGCACATCCTGGAGGCCGAGTTCGACGCCGAGTGCGCCGCGCGCGAGGTCCGCAGCTTCCGCGGCCCGCGGCTCGACATCGAGGACCAGGCCGACCGCGAGCAGGCCCTCTCCGAGTTGGCCCGCGCCAACAAGGTGCTCTCCGCCCACCACCCCCGGCTGACGGTGCACCCCGGCAGCTCCTGGTGACTCCCCGCCGCGCCTCAACCTTGCGGAGACGCCGCCCTGCGCTTACCTTACTCAGAAGTAAGTTTACTCCAGAGTAAGGAACTGGCGTGGCCGACAACAGCAGCGGCAACCTCACCGACGAACTGACGGCACTCGACTTCGCGGCCGTCTCCCCGCAGGAGTTCGCACGGATCGTGAAGGGCCTGTCGGCCAAGCAGCTCGGCGAGGTCATGCACGGCGAACTGCGCACCCGGGTGCTCGGCGAGGTCTTCGGCCGGATGAAGCAGCAGTTCCGCCCCGACGCGGCGGGACAGCTCAAGGCGCTGATCCGATGGAAGATCACCGGTGACACCGACACGGTCTACGAGACCGCGATCGCCGACGGCACCTGCACCATCAGCGAGGGCCGCTCCGACGCCGAACCGCGCACGACGCTGGTGATGGCCGACGCGGAGTTCCTCAAGCTGGTCTCCGGCAACGGCAATCCCGTGACGATGTTCATGATGCGCAAGCTGAAGGTGGCCGGCGATGTCGGCCTCGCCTCGGGCCTCACCCGCTACTTCGACATCCCGAAGGCCTGAGGCCGATGAGCTACTTCTCCCTTGCCCTCACCGAGGAGCAGCAGGACCTGCGCAACTGGGTGCACGGCTTCGCCGCCCAGGTCGTGCGCCCGGCGGCCGCCGAATGGGACGCCCGCGAGGAGACGCCCTGGCCCGTCATCCAGGAAGCGGCCCGGATCGGTCTGTACGGATTCGAGTCCCTGGCCGACATGTACGGCGACCCGTCCGGCCTCTCCCTCCAGATAGCCAACGAGGAGCTGTTCTGGGGCGACGCCGGAATCGGCATGGCGCTCTTCGGCACCTCCCTCGCCGTCGCCGGAATCTTCGCCTCCGGCACACCGGACCAGCTCGCCGAGTGGGTGCCCCAGTGCTACGGCGACGAGGACGACCCGAAGGTGGCGGCGTTCTGCGTATCCGAACCGCAGGCCGGCTCCGACGTCTCCGCGATGGCCACGAAGGCGCGTTACGACGAGGCCAAGGACGAGTGGGTGCTCTCCGGCCAGAAGGCGTGGATCACCAACGGCGGGATCGCCGAGATCCACGTGGTCGTCGCCTCGGTCGACCCGTCGCTCGGCGCCCGCGGCCAGGCCGCTTTCATCGTGCCGCCCGCCACGAAGGGTCTTGAGGCGAGCCGCACCATCAAGAAGCTGGGCCTGCGCGCCTCGCACACCGCGGACGTCTTCCTCGACGACGTACGGGTGCCCGGACACTGTCTGCTCGGCGGCAAGGAGAAGCTGGACGCCCGCCTGGCCCGCGCCCGCGAGGGCGGCAACGCCAAGGGGCAGGCAGCGATGGCGACCTTCGAGGTCAGCCGCCCGACCGTCGCCGCCCAGGCGCTGGGCATCGCGCGCGCGGCGTACGAGTACGCACTGGAGTACGCCGGTCAGCGCGAGGCGTTCGGCCGGCCCATCATCGAGAACCAGTCGATCGCGTTCGCGCTGGCCGACATCCGTACGGAGATCGAGTCCGTACGGCTGCTGATCTGGCAGGCCGCGTGGATGGCCCGCAACGACCGCACCTTCGACGCGGGACAGGGCTCCATGTCCAAGCTGCGCGCGGGCGAACTCGCCGTGTCCGCGACGGAGAAGGCAGTTCAGATCCTCGGGGGCGCCGGGTACAGCCGCGAGCATCCGGTGGAGCGGATGTACCGCGACGCCAAGATCTACACGATCTTCGAGGGGACCAGCGAGATCCAGCGCCTGGTCATCGCGCGGGCGATCTCGGGGCGCCACATCCGCTGACGCGGGGTCACGGGGCGGCGGCCGCACACCGACGCGAGGTCACGGCATGGCGACCGGGGTGAACCGTACCGGCAGCGACGCCGGTCCTCGAGTGAAGACGCCCTGTTCGGACGGGGTGAACCCGTCCGCGAGCCGTACGTCGGGCATCGCGTCGAGCAGCACGTTCACCCCGGTCTGCACCTCGGCCCTGGCCAGCAGCGCGCCGACGCAGAAGTGCCGGCCGAGGGCGAACGCCAGGTGGTCGGCGGCTGCCGAGAACGCCGTGGTGCTGGTCAGGTCGGTGCGGAAGATGTCGAAGCGGTCGGGGTCGCGGTACCGGACCGCGTCCCGGTTGGCCGAGCCGATCAGACAGGTGACGGTCGACCCGGCCGGCACCCGGCCGCCGCCGAGCTCCACGTCGACGGCCGTCTGTCGCATGATCATGTGCACCGGCGGGGTGAGGCGCAGCGTCTCGGCGAAGGCCCGGTCGATGAGGCTGCGGTCCTCCCGTACGGCGGCGAGCTGCTCAGGATGGGTCAGCAGGTTGGCGAAGATCGAGGCGATGGCCTTGTCGGTGGTCTCGCCACCGGCGGCGAGCAGCAGACTGCAGAACGCCTTGATGTCCTCGTCGCTCATCCGGACGCCGTCGACCTCGGCGGCGCAGAGCGCGGAGAGCAGGTCGTCGCCGGGTGCCTTCCGCCGCTCCTGGATGACCGGGATCATGTACTCGGCGAATTCCTGCCGGGTCCGGTCGCCGGCCGCCGCCACTTCCGGGTCGCCCGCAAGGTTGCCGAGGAAGGCGATGACGGTGGTGTACCAGCCGTGGAAGCGGTCGTGGTCGGCCTTGTCGAGGCCGAGCATGTCGGCGATGACGAGGACGGGGAAGCGGGTCGCGAACGCGTCGACGAGGTCGGCCTCGCCGGTGTGCCGGAAGGTGTCGATCAGCTCGCGTGCGTTGCGTTCGATGACGGGGAGGAACTTCTCCTGGAGGTCGGTGCCCCGGAAGGCCGGGGCGACCAGGGCCCGGCGTACGGAGTGCTCGCGTCCGCTGAGCTGGAGGATGGTCTTGCCGTGGACGGGCTCGATCTGCCAGTCGTAGTTGTCGGTGGTGAACTCCCCCGCCTTGTCCTTGAAGACCCGCTCGACGTCCTCGTACCGGGAGACGACGTAACTGTTCGTGGCCTCGTGCAGGATCAGTGGATGGCTCTCGCGCATGATCCGGTAGGCCCCGTAGGGATCGGCGGCGAAGGCGGGCGAGAGAATGTCCGGCACGGGCGGTGCTTGCGAGGCGAGTGACTCTTGTGGGGCAGATGTCATGACGCTCCAGGGTCGTTGACGGGCAACGCCGCCAAGGTAATTGACCCACCGTCCGTCCCGAAACCCCCAGGGGGAACCATGCCCGTCGGCCCGCGCCCGTCCGTTCTCTTCGTCACCGATCTCGCCTACGAGGCCCGCGGACGCCGCTACTGCGACGAGGACATCCGTCTGACGTCACGGCTGCGCGAGGACTTCGACGTCGCTCTCTGTCACCCCCGCGACGCCGCCGCGCTGCTGGAGGGCTTCCACGCCGTCGTCGTACGCAACAGCGGTCCGGTGCTGCACTACCAGGAGGCGTACGACGCGTTCTGCGCGCGGGCACGGGAGCTGGGCACGCGGGTCTACAACCCGCTGACCGGCCGGGGCGACATGGCGGGCAAGCAGTACCTGGTCGATCTGAGCCGGGCCGGGTATCCGGTGATCCCGACGGTGGACCGGGCGGCTGATCTGGGGCTGCTGCCCGAGGCCGATGGCTACGTCATCAAGCCGAAGCTGGGTGCGGACTCGGTCGGGCTGCAGTTCGTCCGTACCCCTGAGCTCCCGCCCGAGGCGGACGGCACGCAGTTGGTCCAGCCGCGGATCGACTTCCAGTACGAGGTGTCCTTCTACTTCGTCGACCACGACTTCCAGTACGCGCTGTACGCGCCGCACCCGGAGCAGCGGTGGGTGCTGGAGCCGTACGAGGCGAGTGCGGCGGATCTGGCGTTCGCACGCTCGTTCATCGACTGGAACACCCTCGACCACGGCATCCAACGGGTCGACGCGTGCCGGACCGCCGAGGGGGAGCTGCTGCTCGTCGAACTGGAGGACCTCAATCCGTATCTCTCGCTGGACCGGGTGGCGCCGCCGGAGCGGGAGGCGTTCGTGGCCCGGATGAAGGCGTCACTCAAGGATCTGCTGGGCTGACACGTCCGGCCGTCCCCCGCATGCGGGTGACAGGGGGCGGTGTGAGGGTGCAAAGGTGACCACTGCCAGCGAGACCGCCCCCGCCGCGCAGGTTGCCGGCGCACCGCCCCTGCTCGATCCGCGCCGCCGGAACATCGTCTTCGCGACGATCGTGCTGGGCATTCTGCTGGCCGCCCTGGACCAGACGATCGTGGGCACCGCGCTGCCCACGATCGTCTCGGATCTCGGGGGCGCCGAGCACATGTCCTGGGTGGTGACCGCGTACCTCCTCGCGGAGACCGTGGCGACGGTCCTGGTCGGCAAGTTCGGCGACCTGTTCGGCCGGAAGATCGTGTTCCAGCTCTCGGCGATCATCTTCATCACCGGCTCGTTCCTCTGCGGTCTCGCGACCAACATGACCCTGCTCATCGTGTGGCGGGGCCTGCAGGGCATCGGCGCGGGCGGTCTGATGGTCACGTCGATGGCGCTGATCGCCGATGTGATCCCGCTGCGCGACCGCGGCAAGTACCAGGGGGCGATCGGCGCGGTCTTCGGCGTCGCGACGGTGATCGGGCCGCTGCTGGGCGGCCTCTTCACCGACCATCTGACCTGGCGCTGGGCGTTCTACGTCAACGTGCCGATCGCGATCGTGGTGGTCATCGCGGCGGCCCGCACCATTCCGTCCGTGAAGGCGGCGGGGCGGCCGGTCATCGACTACCTGGGCATCGCGATGGTCACGGTGGGCGCGAGCTCTCTGATCCTGGCGACGAGCTGGGGCGGCAACGAGTACGCCTGGGGCTCCCCCGTCATCATCGGTCTGTTCGTCCTCGGTCTGGTCGCCCTGGCGGCCTTCTGTTTCGTCGAGTTCCGGGCGAAGGAGCCGATGCTGCCGATGCGGCTGTTCGGGAACCCGGTCTTCACGGTCTGCTCGATCCTCAGCTTCATCGTGGGCTTCGCGATGCTCGGCGCGATGATCTATCTGCCGACCTATCTGCAGTACGTGGACGGGGACTCGGCGACACTCTCGGGTGTCCGGACCCTGCCGCTGGTCATCGGTCTGCTGGCCGCCTCCATCTTCAGTGGCAACGTGGTCAGCAAGACCGGCCGGTACCGGATCTTCCCCATCGTGGGCTCGCTGGTCATGGCGGTCGGACTGTTCCTGCTCTCCCGGATGGGTCCGGGCAGCGGTGCGTGGCGGGAGTCGCTGTACATGCTGGTGCTCGGGATCGGCATCGGGCTGTGCATGCAGGTGCTGACGATCGCGGTGCAGAACACCGTCGACTACGCGGATCTGGGTACGGCGACCTCGGGCGTGACGTTCTTCCGTACGCTCGGCAGTTCCTTCGGCACGGCGGTGTTCGGGACCATCTACGCCAACTCGCTCGGCCCGAACCTCAAGGACGGGGTGACGGAAGCGGTGCGGGCGGGCGGTGATCCGGCGGTGGTGGCGAAGGCCTCGCAGAGCCCGCAGGCGTTGCATG
This sequence comes from Streptomyces sp. NPDC050422, assembly GCF_044458665.1. NCBI lineage: Bacteria > Bacillati > Actinomycetota > Actinomycetes > Kitasatosporales > Streptomycetaceae > Streptomyces > Streptomyces sp. NPDC050422. The sequence goes on along the minus strand of NZ_JBITIE010000013.1, from coordinate 87,186 downwards.
CCCTCCCCGGTGCCCAGTCGGCGCCGCTGGCCCAAGCGTACGCCGACACCCTGCACACCGTGTTCCTGTGGACGGTGCCGGTCGCGTTGCTCGGGTTCGTCGTGGCGCTGTTCCTGAAAGAGGTGAAGCTGCGGGACACCGCGCGGGCCGGCTCGACCGACATGGGTGACGGATTCGCGTCGCCGAGCACCGGGGACTCGGCCCGGCTGCTGGAGTTCTCGGTGGCCAAGGTCCTGCGGCGGGTGGACCCGGACACGGCCCGGCGGATCGTGGCGTCGTCCGACACCCGGCTCGACATGGCGGGGGCCTGGGCGGTGATGCAGGTCGAGCTGTTCACCCGGATGGTCGGGCACGCGGGGCTCCGGCTGATCGCGGCCCGGCACCGGATTCCGCCGGAGGTCCTGGTGCCCGTCTTCGACCGGATGATCGAGGAGGGCTATCTCACCGGGGACGGCCATCTGTTCACGCACACCGAGGCGGGCAGCCGGGAGGCGAGGACCATCAACGACGCGTGGTCCCACTGGCTCACCGAGCAGCTGGGCGACCAGCAGGAGCAGGCGGACGACGCCCGGTTGCGCGCGGCGGTCGACGTGATCGCCAAGCGGCTGCTGGCCGAGGACCTCACGCAGGAGCTCTCCCCGGCGGCCCCGGCGGGGGCGCCGGTCTGAGGTCTGGACCGGCCTGTCATCGCCCCGTCAGTCGGCGAAGACGGCGGATTCGTAGACCCAGGCGCCCTCGTGCCGGACGAAGCGGCTCTTCTCGTGCAGCGAGTCGCGCTGACCGCCGGTCGTGTAGTGCGCCCGGAAGGTGACCGTGCCCGTGGTGTGGAAGGCGCTGCCCTCCGTCGTCTCCAGGATCTCCAGCCCCTGCCAGCGCTGCCCGGGGTCGAGGTCGAGGACGTCCGGCCGGTGGTCCGGGTGCCAGGTCCGCAGCAGGTACGCGACGTCCCGTACGACGAAGGCGGCGTAGCGCGAGCGCATCAGCGCCTCGCACGTCGGCGCCGGGGCCCCGGCGTGGAACCGCCCGCAGCACTCGCCGTAGGTGGCGGGCAGCCCGCACGGGCACGGCAGGGCGGCCGTGACCTGAAAGGTGGGGGCGGCGGAGGGCCGTCGGGGGCGTGAGGTGCGTCGGGACATGGGTCCATTGTGGCCTGCGGCGGCACCGGACCGGGCGGCGGAGGTCGCCAGCCGCACCCTGAGGTCCGAACGGCTCGGCGTGGAGGCGGGGTTGACTTCCCATGGGCGCGCAGGTCAGAGTCCCGGCGATGGAGATCACCGAGCTGACCGCCGCCGAACGCCGCGTCTGGGACGCCTTCCCCCGCGGTGCCACCGTCGACTTCCGTACCGGGGACGAGGCAGCGGACGATCCGGAGGCCGCTGACGGCTGGGGCACCGAACGCACGGTGCGCGGCGAGGTGCTGCGCGCGCTGCTGGTCCTCAGCCCGCAGGAGGACGGCGAGGTGGCCGCGCTGCGGGTGATCGGCGCACGCATCACGGGCGTCCTGAACCTGCGGTTCGCGGCCGTCCCCTGCGCGGTGACGCTGAGCGGCTGCCGTTTCGAGCAGGCCCCCCACCTGTACGGGGCGCAGATGAGGCAGCTCAACCTGAGCGATTCGGTGCTGCCCGGGCTGTCCGCCGCCACCCTCCGGGTCGACGGCGTGCTCCGGATCACCGGCTGCCGGATCCCCGGCCCGGTCCAGCTGGGCGGCTCGAAGATCACCCAGGCGCTGTTCGGTGACCGGGCGAGGATCGGGGTGAACGCGGACGGCTCGACCGCGTTCAACCAGAAGCCCGTACTCCAGCTGAACCACACCGTCATCGAGGACGATCTGTGGCTGCCGGGGCTCGTCGTGCACGGCGAGTTCGGGCTGAACGGCGCCACCGTGTCCGGTCAGGTCCGGCTCGACGACGCCGAGCTGACGCATCCCGGGGGGACCGCTCTGCAGGCGGAGACCCTCACTGCCGGGTCGGACCTGCACGCGATGAGGATCCGCATCCAAGGCACCGCCAATGTGCGCGGAATGCACATCCCGGGGCAACTGAACCTCTCGTACGCCCGGCTCTCCAATCCCGGCGGAACGGCGCTCCGCGCGAGCAGTTGCACCATCGGCGAGTTCTGGCTGCGGGCCGCCGCTCCCGTTCAGGGCTCCGTGAATCTGCGTCGCACCCAGATCGACCTCATCCACGCCGAGCCCGCCGTGTGGCCGCGGGATGTGCGGCTCGACGGGCTGAGCTATACGGCCCTGCTGCCGAGCCTGCCCGCCGCGCAGCGGCTGCCTCTGCTCGAGCGGGAGCGCGACGGGTACACCCCGTACGCCTACGAACAGTTGACGTCGTCGTACCGACGGATCGGGGACGACGGCGCGGCGCGCACCGTACTGCTCGCCAAACAGCGCCGTCATCGCGGCACCCTGCCCCGGTACGCCCGGCTCTGGGGATACCTCCAGGACGCCACCGTCGGATACGGGTACCGTCCGGTCCGGGCTGCCGCCTGGCTGCTGTCGCTGCTGCTGCTCGGCACACTGGCGTACTCGCTGCACGCACCGGTCCCGCTCAAGGCGGACGAGCATCCGCCGTTCAACGCACTCTTCTACACCCTGGACCTTCTCCTGCCGCTCGTCGACTTCGGCCAGGAGAAGGCGTTCGATCCGCAGGGCTGGTACCAGTGGCTGTCGTACGGGCTGATCGTGCTGGGCTGGCTGCTCGCGACGACGATCGCCGCGGGCATCACCCGTTCGGTCAGCAGACAGTAACGCCGCACGGCCCGCCGCTCAGGCCTTACGGGCCACGCCCGCGTACCCGGGGATCGGCTCGTCGCCCGGGACCTCGATGACCTCGCCGAGCTCCGGGTGCCAGTCGGCGGAGAGCGAGACGCCGGGGTCGACGAGTTCGAGGCCGTGGAAGAAGGCGGTGAGTTCGGCGCGGCTGCGCGGGCGCAGGGTCATGCCGCGGGCCCTGTACATGGCGGCGGCCTGGGCCGCGCCCTCCGGGTCGAAGTCGCCGGTGGTCTGCGAGAGGACGAGGTAGCTGCCGGGGGCGAGCTGGTCGACCAGGCGGTCCACCAGTTCCGCGGCGCCGTCCTCGTCGTCCAGGAAGTGCAGCAGCGCCAGCAGGGACAGGGCGATCGGCTGGTCGAAGTCGAGGACCTTGCCGGCCGCTTCCAGGATGGCCTCGGGCCTGCGGGCGTCGGCTTGGATGTACTCGGTGGCGCCTTCCGGGGTGGAGCGCAGCAGGGCCGCCGCGTGGGCGAGGACGATCGGGTCGTTGTCGCAGTAGACGATGCGCGCGTCCGGTGCGGTCCGCTGGGCGATCTGGTGGAGGTTGGGCTCGGTCGGTATGCCGGCGCCGATGTCGAGGAACTGCCGGATGCCGTTCTCCGCGAGCCAGCGGGTGGCGCGGTGCATGAAGGCCCGGTTGACGCGTGCCATGTCGCGGCCGCGTGCGTCCACGGCCAGCAACTGCCGGGCCATCTGCTCGTCGACCGGATAGTTGTCCTTGCCGCCGAGGAACCAGTCGTACATCCGCGCGGGGTGCGGCTTGCTGGTGTCGATCTCGACGGGGGGCTCGTGCCCGGTCATAGCGCGCTCCTTGGATCCGTGTCGGCGAACAGAGAACGAATGCGGTGCGCGGCGACCGGGAACCGTCCGCGCGATGAGGTCAGGTCAGGTCAGGTCAGGAGGAAGTCTGCCTGACCGGCCTTGGCGCCCTGGATGAAAGCGGCGATCTCGCGGTGGGAGTAGATGAGGGCGGGACCGTCGGGGTCCTCGGACTGGCGCATGGCGATTCTTCCGTCGGAGAGCTTCATCGCCTCGACGCAGTTGCCGCCGTTGCCACCGCTCCACGGCTTGTACCAGCCCTCGGAGCCGAGATCGGCGGCCGGCATGCCGTTGTATATGGGTGTCATCACAGCTCCTTGCGGAAGTCCCGGAGGATTTCCTTCGTGCGTTGTGCAGTCGCGGCCTGGGCCGCCATGCGGTCCATGACCTCGAGGTAGGAGGCCACCTCGGGGCGCGCGTCGAAGTACACGGCCCCGGTCAGGTACTCGCTGTAGACCATGTCGGGAAGTTCGGGGACGGCGAACCGGAAGAGGACGAACGGCCCGTACGTGCCCGGGTGATGGCCGGTCGAGAACTCGGCGATCTGGAGGGTGACGTTGGGCAGCTCGGTCGCTTCCAGCAGCCGGTCGGCCTGGGCGCGCATGGCGTCGGGGCTGCCCACCGGGCGGCGCAGCACCGTCTCGTCCATGACCACCCAGAGCCTCGGGGCGTCCGGCCGGGTCAGCAGGGACTGCCGTTCCATCCGCAGCGCCACATGGCGTTCGATGTCCTCCGGCCTGGTCTGGCCGACGGCTCCGGTGCGCATCACCGAGCGTGCGTAGTCCTCGGTCTGCAGCAGTCCGGGCACGAAGTGCGGCTCGTACATGCGCAGGAGGCTCGCGGCGCCCTCCAGGCTGACGTACATGCTGAACCAGTCGGGCAGCACGTCGTGGAACCGCTGCCACCAGCCGGGCTTGTTGGCCTCCTCGGTGAGGTCGACGAAGGCGTCGGTCTCCTCCTCGGCGATCCCGTAGGCCTTCAGGAGCGACTGCACATAGGGGACCTTGAGGGCGACCTCGGCGGTCTCCATCCTGCGGATCGTCGCCGGAGCGACGCGGAGCACCTTGGCTGCCTGGTCCCGGCTCAGGCCGACACGCTCCCGCAGATCCTGCAGGCGCTTGCCGAGAACGACCTGACCCACGGTCGGGGCGGACCGCGGTTCGCTCACTTCAGACCTCCCGATGCGCTGTTTGGCAGCAGTGTGCCATGTGCGCGGCATCAAAGACACAGCCACTCTGAATTTTTCAGAGTGCCTCTTGCCAAGTGTTCACGACAGGGGGAGAGTTGGTCAGCGAACCAGTTCACTCGTCATGCCCGCCCTTTTTCAGGAAGATCGCGAAGCGTGACACAGCCCCCACTGTGAGGATTCGGTCGTGGCACCTGGCAGTGCGCTCATCCCCCGGCTCATGGACCTCAGCCCCGGGACCGAAGCGCTCCGGTACTGCTTCGCGCTGCCCGCGCAACCCGAGTCGGTCGCCGGCGCCCGGCGGCTGACACGCGCCCGGCTGGACGAGTGGCGGCTGGACGACGACGCCTACGACGCGGCGGTCCTCATCGTGTCCGAACTGGTCACCAACGCGGTGGTGCACACCGCCAGCGCGCGCGTCGTGTGCGAGTTGCGCTGCCTCGACACCCGGCTGCGCATAGCCGTACAGGACCAAGGACACCAGCCCGGCGGGCCGCGCCTCGGCGCCGGCGCCGACGACGAGCACGGACGCGGCCTGCTGCTCGTCGACGCGATGTGCAGCGCCTGGGGGTCCCGCGACGCCGGGAACGGCTCGGGCCGCATCGTCTGGGCGGAACTGCCGCACGGCTCGGAGCACTCATGCTGAAGAACGCCATGTCCCATCTGCTCGGAGCCAGGCGCTCCCGCGAACCCGGCTGCGCCCCGGGCGGCGGTGGCATGGTGCAACTGCCACTGCCTGCGGCCCTCTCGGCGAGCCTGGGCTGTGACGCGGTGGGGGTGCCCGCGCGCTACGGCTTCCGGCTGATGTCTCATCTGCCGCGTACGGGCTGCGTCTTCGCGGACGCGGACCGCTGGTGGTGGATCGTGCCGTCCGGCTCCGACCTCGATCTGGACTGGCCCGCGCAGGCCGCGTACGCGCGAGGGGCGTGCGTCCCCGCCGTGCGGCCCCGGCTGATCCACCAGCCCGACAGCCATACGCCGTACACCCCGCCCATTCCCCTGTTCCTGATGGTCTGCCAGGTGACGGGCGTGACACCTTCGTGGGCGCCCGCGGGGGGACCTCGCGTGGTCTCCGCTCCCTGATCCGATCCCGTGTGCGCGGGTGGGGCGGAGGCGGGGCTGCCCTTCGACGAGGAACTGGTGCGCTACGGCGACTTCACCCATGGCCTGGCCCACCAGCACGCCCTTGACCTGCTGCGACTCCCGGACCGGCCGACCGCGGTCTTCGCCGGGAGCGACCATCAGGCGCTGGGCACCTACCGGGCCGCCGCCTCGCTCGGCCTGCGGGTACCGGAGGACCTGAGTGTGGTCGGCTTCGACGACCTGCCGTTCGCGGACTGGGTGACCCCGCGCCTGACGACGGTCCGCACGCCGCTCGCCGAGATGACCGCACTGGCCGCCCGGATGGTGCTGCAGCTGATCGCCGGGGAGCAGCCGGAGACGACCAGGGTCGAGGTCGCCACGGAACTGGTCGTGCGGGAGAGCACGTGCCCGCCGGGCGCGGCGGAAGCCGGCGCGGGAACCGAGGGGTAGCCGGCTCGACAGGCTTGCGTTTTCGCAGATTTTCGAAATAGTCGCCTCATCTACCGGTGATCATGTGGTGATCAGCCGGACTCCTGCCGATCGGAGCACCCCCGTGGCGCATGCCCGTCCCTCTGCGCTTCTCGCCCTCGACCGCGCCACGCACCGGAGCTCTTCCCTCCGGAAGTACTGGCCCGGCTGGCCCGGCTCGTCGACATCGATGCCGGGCGGCCGCTGATCGCCGAGCGGTTCGACGATCCGGCGGACACGGCGGTGCGGGCGGCGCTGGCCCGCGCCGAGGTGCTGGTGACCGGCTGGGGCTGCCCGCCGGTCGACGCGTCCGTGCTGGCCGCCGCACCGAGGCTGCGGGCCGTCGTGCACTCCGCCGGAAGCGTCAAGTCGCTGGTGACGGAAGCCTGCTGGGAGCGGGGCATCACCGTCTCCTCGGGCGCGGACACCAACGGGGTGCCGGTCGCCGAGTTCACCCTGGCGGCCGTCCTGTTCGCCGGCAAGGGGGTGTTCGCCGCCCGGGAACGGATGCGGTCGGAACGCGGTGCGCTCTCCCCCTTCGACCTCGGCACCGGGATCGGCAACTTCAGGCGCCGGGTCGGCGTCATCGGAGCCTCACGCATCGGCCGCCGGGTGATCGAACTGTTGCGCCCGTTCGATCTGGAGGTGTGGCTCAGTGATCCGTACGTCGACGAGGCGGCCGCACATTCCCTCGGGGTACGCCTTTCCGGCCTCGACGAACTCCTCGCCGGATGCAAGGTGGTCAGCCTGCACGCCCCGGCCGTTCCCGAGACCCATCACCTGCTCGGCCGCGGCCGGCTCGCGCTGCTGCCGGACGGGGCGGTGCTCATCAACACCGCGCGGGGGACGCTGATCGACACGGCCGCGCTGACGGAGGAGGTGGCGAGCGGCCGGATCACCGCCGTACTCGATGTCACCGATCCTGAACCGCTGCCGCCGGATGCCCCGCTGCTGAACCTGCCGGGCGCCTTTCTGACCCCGCATCTGGCGGGCTCGCTCGGCAATGAGCTCCAGCGGCTGGGCAGCGCGGCGGTGGACGAGGTGGAACGCCTGGTCACCGGGGTGCCGTTCGCCCGCGCCGTGCACAGGGAAGACCTTGCGCGCAGCGGGTGACCTGATCCTTCACCCGTCCCGGACCCCGGTCACGCCGCATGTCCTAGCTCAGATACGAGAGCCCCGGATGGACCTTCGTGTAGCCGTCGACCAGCCGGCGCGCCACCGAGACCGAGTCCACCAGCGGATGCAGCGCGAAGGCGCGGACGGCGTCGGCGCGTGAGCCGGTCGTTGCCGCGTCGAGCACCGCGCGTTCGACGGCCTTCACGGCGGTGACCAGGCCGACGGCGTGGTACGGGAGCGGGTCGACGGCGACGGGGCGGGCGCCGTTCGCGTCGACGAGGCACGGCGCCTCGATGACGGCGTCCGCGTCGAGCACGGAGAGGGTGGTGCGGTTGCGGACGTTCAGGATCAGGGATGTCTGTTCGTTGCGGGCGACGGCCCGCATGAGGGCGAGCGCGACCTGCTCGTAGCCACCGGAGTCCAGATCGCTCTCGTCCCGCTCCCCCGCCCCCGCGACATCCCGGTTCTCCGACATGTACGTCGCCTCGCGCTCGGCGCGGGTGCGGTCCCACGTGGCCAGGGCCGGCGTGGTCGGGTCCTTCATCCGGCCGTAGAAGCCCTCCTGCTGTTCACGGAGGAAGGCACCGCGGGTCTGCTCTGCGTCCTGGTAGGCGCGGACCGCCTCCCGGTTGAAGTAGTAGTAGTGCAGGTATTCGTTGGGGATCGCGCCCAGGGAGCGCAGCCAGTCGGCGCCGAAGAGCCGGCCCTCCTCGAACGACCCGAGCAGCTCCGGGTCGGCGAGCAGGCGCGGGAGTTCGTCGCGGCCGTCGACGTACAGCCCGCGCACCCAGCCGAGGTGGTTGAGGCCGACGTAGTCGATCCGGGCCCGGTCCGGGTCGGCACCGAGCACGCGGGCGATGCGGCGGCCGAGGCCGACGGGTGAGTCGCAGATCCCGATGACCCGGTCGCCGAGGTCGCGGGACATGGCCTCGGTGACCAGGCCTGCGGGGTTCGTGAAGTTGATGACCCAGGCGCGCGGGGCGAGCCGGGCGATGCGCCGGGCCAGATCGACGGCGACCGGCACGGTGCGCAGCCCGTACGCGATGCCGCCGGCGCCGACCGTCTCCTGGCCGAGGACGCCTTCGTCGAGTGCGACCCGTTCGTCGGCCGCCCGGCCTGCGAGGCCGCCGACCCGGATCGCGGAGAAGACGAAGTCGGCGCCGCGCAGTGCCTCGTCCAGTTCGGTGGTGGCGACGACGGTGGGCGCGTCCGGGATTCCCGCGGCCTGTTCGGTGAGGACCCGGGCCATGGCGGTGAGCCGGTCGACGTCGGTGTCGTAGAGGGTGACGGCCGAGACGCGGCCCTCGGCGTGGTCGGCGAGCAGCGCCCCGTACACGAGTGGAACCCGGAATCCGCCGCCGCCCAGAATTGTCAGCTTCACGCTTCCGCATGGTACGTGGGGTGGCGGAACGGGGCGCGGACGACCGGCCGGTGCCGGAGCGCCCGCGCCCGCCGCCTGCGGTCAGTACCCGTTCCACCAGCGGGTCACGACGCGCCACAGCCTGGCCGGGGCCGCGGGCCTGCGCTGCTGGGGGATCATCCCGGCGGCGGAGCCCCCGTCGGCCCGTCCGTCGACGGATCCGTCGACGGCGACGGTCACTCCCGCCGGTCCTGTGCCGGCCGTCGCGCCGGCCGGTTCCGAGGGGATGGTGGCACGGACCGGGGTCGGCGCCATGTGCCGTACCGCGGACTGCACCTCCCAGTCCTGACGGGTGGGGTTCGGCTTGCCCATCGACGGGGCTTCCCGGTCATCCTGCGGGGAGCGGGGCGCGAACTCGGCGGGGAGTTCCACCAAGTAGCGGCTCATGATGTTGCCGACCCACCGCAGTTCGCTCTCCTCGACGGCGAGTTCGAGGTCGGGCAGGCGCATCAGCAGGGCGTCCACGCCCACGTCCGCGATGGCACGCCCGATGTCCTGACCCGGGCATTCGTGGGGTCCGCCGCTGAACGCGAGGTGGGCGCGGTTGCCCTCCATGTTGGCGTCGAGGTCGGGCCGGACCACCGGGTCGGTGTTGGCCGGGGCGATGCCGACGATCAGGGCGTCGCCCGCCCTGATGCGCTGTCCGCCCAGTTCCGTGTCGCCAACCGCCCAGCGGCCGAAGACCCCGGTGAACGGTGGCTCGTCCCACAGGGTCTGCTCGACCGCCTCGGGGACGGTCATGTGCCCGCCGCTGAGCCGGGCCCGGAAGCGCGGATCGGTGAGCACCATGCGGAGCACGTTGGCGATCAGGTTGGTGGTGGCCTCGTAGGACGCGATCAGGATGAGCCGCAGATGTTCGGCCACCTCCTGGTCGGTCATGTCGGCCGGGTGCTCGACGAGCCAGGTGGCGAAGTCGTCCGCGGGTTCGCGGCGGCGGCGCTCGACCAGGCGGTTCAGTGCCGCCAGCACGTAGGCGTTGCTCTGGACGGCCGTCGCGGTGCCCCGGATCATGTCGCGGGCGGCCTGCACCATCCGGTCGTTGTACTCCTCCGGCATGCCGAGGATCGCGCACATCACCATCATCGGCAGCCGTTCGGCGAAGGAGCTGACCAGGTCGGTGCGGCCCTCCCGGCAGAAGTCGTTGACGAGCCGGTTGCTGTAGCGGTTGACGTGGCGGCGCACGCCGCGGGTGTCGATCCGGCCCACGGAGTCGGTGACGGCGCCACGCTGGCGCTCATGGGTGGCACCGTCGGCGAAGACGCAGATCGGCTGCCAGGTGAAGATGGGCGCCAGGGGGTGGTCCGGCGCGACGCTGCCGTCCTGCAGGGCCCGCCAGCGGCGCGAGTCCCGGGAGAACTGCGAGGGCGTCCGGGTCATGTGCAGGTTCTCGCTGTGCCCGAGGACCAGCCAGGCGGGTACGTCTCCGTGCAGCAGCACGGGCGCCACCGAGCCGTGTTCGGCGCGCAGTTTGTCGTACAGGCCGCGGGGGTCCTGTTCCGCCTCGGGGCCGTAGAGGCGACGCACGCCGCCGGGGCCGATACCGAGGCCGTGGGCCGGGCACCCGGGGGGCGGAACCGGCCCCGTGGCCTCGCCGGGTTCGTCATGGAATGGGGATGTCACGATCGCTCCAGTGATCAGGCTGCCAAGGGCCGGACGGATGAGGTGCGCGGTGGGGGCGCGCGCGGATCGGGTACGGGCGACGTCAGCCGAGTGGGACGGCCAGGCTGTGCAGATAGCGCATGAGGGTCATCAGCACATCGCGGCTGGAGGCGCGCAGCCGGGCGTCGCAGTCGATCATCGGGACCTCGTCCGGCAGGTCCAGGGCGCTGCGCAGCGCCTCGACGGGGTGTTTCGGCGCGTCGGGGAAGGTGTTGACGGCGACGACGAAGGGCACGCCGCGCTCCTCCAGCCGCCCGATGACGTCGAAGCTGACTTCGAGCCGGCGCGTGTCGATGAGCACGACGGCGCCGAGTGCGCCCTCGAACAGTCCGTTCCACAGGAACCAGAAGCGCTCCTGGCCCGGGGTGCCGAACAGGTAGAGGATCAGCTCCTCGCTGATGCTGATCCGCCCGAAGTCCATGGCGACGGTGGTGGCGGTCTTGCTCTCCACCCCGAAGTTGTCGTCCACGCCGACGCCGGCCTGGGTCATGGTCTCTTCGGTGGTCAGCGGCCGGATCTCGCTGACCGAGCCGACCATGGTCGTCTTGCCGACCCCGAACCCTCCGACGATCACGACCTTCACCGCGGCGGTGGCCGTGGTGGGGAGGACGTCCTCGCTCCGGGGGCCCGTGATCGTGTCAGAGTTTCTGAAGTCCATGCATCACCGCTTCGAGGAGGGACCTGTCCGGGAGGGTCGCGCGGACGATCGGGGCGCGCGATTCGATCAGTTCCGTGGCGAGGAGTTCGGTGAGGAGCGACGTCACCACGCTGAAGGGCAGGCTGAGGTAGGCGGAGATCTCGGCGACGGATAACGGTGCCTGGCAGAGCCGCAGGATCACGGCCTGCTCGGGCTGGACCGTAGGTGTGGGCTGCGACTTCGCAACCACCATCGTGACCAGGTCGAGCGCTGCCCGCTCGCTGCCGTCGGGATCGCCGGTGATGACGTAGAGCCGTTCCGGATCGCTCAGTGCCGGATCGGCCTTGCGGCGTTCTCGTCGGGAAGAACTCATCCGGCCTGCCCGTCGTGTCGGGGCGGGCTCGTGAGGTGGGCGCCGATCCGTACGACCATGTCGCGCATCCGCGATCCGACGAGTCCCGCGTCGACCGTCTCACCGGCGAGTACCGCGAGGTACGCGCCGGCGCCGGCAGCCATCAGGTAGAAGAAGCCGCCGGTCACCTCGATGACGACGAGCCGCATTCTGCCGTCGCTGTACGGGATTTCCGAGGCGACCGCGGCGGCCAGGCTCTGCAGCCCGGCGCAGGCCGCCGCGAGCCGGTCGGCGACATCGGGGTCGCCGCCGTGCCGGGCGATGCGCAGGCCGTCCGCGGAGAGCACGACGATCTGGTGGATGTCGGGGACGTCGTCGGCGAGCTCTTTGAGCATCCAGTCCATGTTGCCCCGCTGCTGGATCACTTCAGGTCTCCCTTGTCCCACGCGTCGTCAGAGTCTTCGTCAGCCCTGGGCTCCTGGGGCACGCCGTTGGCGGCCTTGGTGAACGCCTCCAGCCAGATTCCGGGAGGCGGCTCCTTGCCGTTGGACGAGCCGTTTCCGTGGCCGTTGCTCCGTCCGCCGGCGGGGTCGGTGGACTGGGCGGGGAGGTTGTGCGAGCCCAGCGGCGCGCGGCCGCGGCTGCGGCGCTGCGGGAGTCCGCCCGAGGTCCATTCGGTCACCACCGGGACCTCGTCCTCCATGGCGACGGCCGGGGTGACGGGGCGGGTCTCGGGTGCGACGGGTCCGGTGGCCGGGCGGGTGGCGACGGGCCGCGGCTTGCGGTGGGCGCTGCGGGCCGGGACGACGTGCTTCATGTCGGCGAGGTCGATGTCGCTGGTGGGCCGCGACGTGGCGCCGATGCCGTGGGCGATACCGGGAGCGGGGCCGGTGGTGATCATGGCGCGGGGCACGATGAGCACAGCACGGACACCGCCGTACGCGGACTGCCGCAGCGAGACCTGGAGGTCGTACATCCGCGACAGCCGGCCGACGACCGCCATGCCGAGGCGCGGGGACTCGCCGAGGTCGTTCATGCTGGAGCCGGCCTGGGCCCTGGCGAGCATGTTCTCGGCCCGGGCGCGGGCCTCCTCGCTGAGACTGACGCCGCCGTCCTCGATCTCGATGGCGATACCGGTCTGGACCTCGACGGCGGTGACGTGCACGCGGGTCTGCGGCGGCGAGTACCGGGTGGCGTTGTCGAGGAGTTCGGCGCAGGCGTGGATGAGCGGTTCGACCGCGGTGCCGATGATGGCGACCTTGGCGATCGAGTGCAGATCGACGCGCGGGTACTCCAGGATGCGCGACATGGCGCCGCGCAGCACGCTGAACAGCGGTACGGGCTTGGGCCACTGACGGCTGGGGCGGGCGCCGCCGAGCACGGCGATGGAGTCGGCGAGCCGGCCGATCAGCGCGGTGCCGTGGTCGATGCGGAGGAGGTCGTCGAAGACGTCGGGGTTGCGCCCGTGGTGCTCCTCCATCTCCCGCAGTTCACTGGCCTGCCGGTGGACGATCGCCTGGACACGGCGGGCGACGTTGACGAAGGCGCGCTGCGCGGAGTCACGCGTCGCCTCCTCGTTGTCGATGATGTCCAGCACGGTGTAGACGAGCGAGCGCTGGGCGTCGGGGAGGTGGCGGTAGACCTCGTCGCCGTCGACGACGTCGCGCAGCACCTCGTCCGGCGAATTGCCCACGCGCAGCCGGTGGATCGCGGCGGGAAGAAGCTCCTTGCTGATCCGTACGGTCTCTTCGTCGTGGTTGGCGAGACGCCGCTCCAGCGAGGTGACGCGCTGCTCGTAGTGGGCGCGCTGCCGACGGTTCGTACGGGAGCGGCGGGCGAGTTCGGCGGTGAGCACGGCGACCACGACGGTGGCGAAGACGCCGCACCAGACGACTGGTATCCGCGCGGCCTCGGCAACCAGCGCCACGGCGGCCGCAGTTGCGCCGGCCATCACGACGACGGGCAGCAACACGGCGCGGACGACGGGTGTTTCTCGGTCGATCGGTGGTGATTCAACACGAACCATCTAAAACCTCTGGCGGTTGATTCGGGAGGTAATCAGGAGGTACGGCGCTTGCAGGGCAGTAGGGAACAAGCGCTCGAATTCATATCAACTCGACTTCACTGCGCGTGAGCTTAGTCAGATCGAAACAGTGCTTCGGCACATTCGCCCAACCCCCTGCGCGAGCGCTCCTGCGGTAATACACTCACGAGTTTTTGCACACACCGCCAACAGGCGTGTGCGGGGAGTGACGGGGCGAGGGGGATCCGGAGGAATCACCCACGGGCCCGGGGGCGGGGGACGGGGGTTGGCCACTGCTTGCTGAAGAGTGCGCACAAGGTCGCTTTAGCTCGATGGGGTGATGGTCGGGCTGTGTGCTTGCGATGCCTTGGGCCGGTCGGCGTAACGTGATCGTGCGACCTGGGACAGCGGGTGCGGTGTCAGCGTGGGTGCCCCTGCTCCACCAGCGAGACGGTTCGGGGCCTCCCCGTCGCCCCTGGCCGTACCCACTTGGCCCGGCCGTGGGGGAACCGGCCTCCCGGGACCGGACCACGGACAGGATCCGTGTGGCCACCCCGGGGTTGAGTACGCCGGGGACCAGTGCGCCCAAGACCCTTCGGGGCGTGCGGCCGCGCAGACCTACTCCTGCACAGCCCTCAGAAGCGGTACCCGGCCGTCCCGAACTGGTGCTGCCGGGCCACCCGGTACGGGTGATGCCGGAGCGGAGCCGCATCCGCCCCGCGCACTCCACGGCGGGCGGGAAGCCGCTGCTCTCCAGGATGACCACGGAACAGATCTGCGCCCTCTAGCCGCTATCTGCTGTCCGCTGTCCGCAGGAGCGGCTGGACGCGGTCCCGCCCGACACGCCGGCCTCCCGGCCGGACCTCCTCGCCGAGCCGGCCGGGATCCGCGAGCGCGGATACGCGCTCAGCCGCGGCGAGTCCGGCGCCGGGCATGAACGCGGTCGCCGTACCGCCGGCCGGTTCCACCTGGCGCGACCGGCCGGCCCTGGCCGCGTGCGCACCGGCCGGCCGCGGCGACGGCGCCGCGCTTGAGCGTCGCGTCGGTGAAGTGCTCCGAGGTCAGCGGCGGGCGCCGCCGAGGCGGCCCTCCAGCTGGACCAGCAGCTCGCTGAGCTGGGCGCTGAGCCGGTCGCGGGACTCCGCGTCGAGGCCGGAGAGCACCGCGCGTTCGTACGCGAGCTGCTGCGGCAGCAGTCCGTCGACCAGCTCCCGCCCCTCGTCGGTGAGACCGACGTGCGCGACCCGGCGGTCCCGGGCGTCGCTGCGGCGGTCGATCAGACCGCGCTCCTGGAGGACCCGGAGCCGTTTGGTGACCGCGGCGCCGGAGGAGAACGTCTCCCTGGCCAGTTCGCCCGGGGTGAGTTCCCGGTCGGTACGTCGCACGGCGCCCAGCAGGTCGAACTCGGCGCGGGTCAGTCCGGCGCCCCGCAGCGGCGCGTCCTCGGCCTGCTGGAGCAGGGCGGAGCAGCGGTTGATGCGGCCGATGAGTTCCATCGGACCGGTGTCGAGTTCCGGGTTCACGGCCTGCCACTGCCGTACCACCGAGGCGACGATGTCGTCGGTCACACCGCTCCGTTCTCCTGGGCCGGGGCGATCATCCCCTGCCGTGTCGCTGTCGCCGCGAGCGTACGGTGTCCGGCCTGCTCGGCCGCGAGCACCGCCTCCTGCGGCAGGGCGCGCTGCCACCATTCGCCGGCCGCGGTGTCATCCGCCTCGCGCAGTTCGACCAGGGATCCGGTGAGCCTGCGGCGGGCGGCGTCCAGGGCGCCGGGCGTGGGCGCGGTTGCCGCCAGGGTCTGCACGGCGTGGGCGCGGGCCTGCTCGGCGTCGGCGAGGGCCTTCTCCACGCGGCCGGTGGCGCGGCGGTTGGTGACGAGCACCGCGGCGAGGAACCCGACACCTGCGCCGATGACGGTGTCCAGGACCCGGTCACCGATGAGCTCACCGGCGGGGTGGCTGCCGGCGTACTCCAGGACGAGCAGCGCCATCGGGGTGACGGCCACGGAGCCGAGCCAGTAGTTACGGGTGATCAGGGCCTCGGCGGCGAATCCGAAGAGGAGGCAGAAGCCGATCAGGGCCAGCGGGTCCATCCGGGCGGCCGGGAGCACGGCGGCGAAGACCAGGACGCCGAGCAGGTTGCCGAGGGTGCGCTGCAGGGTGCGGTTCCAGGAGAGCGTGACGTTGGCCTGGTAGAGCGAGGCGGCGGTCACGATCGCCCAGTAGGGGCGGCCGACGCCGGCGGCCGAGCAGATGTACCCGGCCAGGGCGCAGCCGATGAGTGTGCGGGCGGCGACGGGCAGCAGCGGGGACCCGGGGGCGAGGCGCCGGAGCAGGGCACGCAGGGCGCCGCTGCCGGCGTTGCGTTCGGCGTCGACGCCGAAGAGTTCGGCGGCGGTTCCGGGGGCGGGTTCCGGTGTGGGGACGGGCCCGCGCGACCGGGTCTGCCCGGCCCACTCGCGGAGCCGGGCGGCGTCGGCTGCGTGGTCTCCCGGACCTGCGCCGAGTGCGGTTTCGGCGTGGACGACGAGGCGTTCGAGTGCGCTGCGTACGGGGGTGGGGCGTCCGGTGGCGAGGAGGGTCTGCCAGGCGGCGTGCACGGCGGCGACCGCGGTGCGGCGGGTGCGGTGGCCGGGGTCGGCGGTGTAGGCCGCCGCGGCGTTCAGGGCGCGGGCCGTGGCACGGCGCTCGGGTCCTTCCCTGCGGACCAGCGCGGGGGCGACGGTGATGAGCCAGGACACCGCGCCCGCGCCGAGGGTCAGGGCGAGGTGACCCGGCACCTGGCCGATCTCCTGCGGGGCGAACAGGGCGGCGGAGCTGACGAAGGTGAAGATCACCGGTCCGGGGGGTCCGATGCGGGTGGCGTCGCAGAGCAGCTTCTGCCCGGCTGCCAGGAGTGCGCCGACGGCGATCAGGACCGAGGTCGAGCCGGTCAGCGAGGCCGCGACCAGGGCGACGGCCAGTCCCGCGAGCATCCCGAGGACGACGCCGACGACCGTCCTGGCGCGGCGCGCGTACGGCAGGTTGTGGCCGTACAGCGCGCAGAGCGAGCCGGCCATCGTGTACATCACGAGGTCGAGACGGTCCAGGGAGTAGAGCACCAGGTTGGGGATCGCCGTGGCCACGACCACGCTGGTCGCCGGCTTGAACCACATGTCCGAGGGCCGGGCCAGGCGCAGCGGGGCCGCCAGCGGGATTCTGCGGACGGAGGACTGCCGGGACCTGGTGCTTGTATTACTCACCCAAACACCTTAGCAGGTATTACACCCGTAAACGACTTCATCGGCGGGCGTGCCCGATGGCCCGCCCCGGCTCACGGTCATAGCGTGCAGCTGTGCCAGGAAGCCCGGCGCACATCCACCCACGCACGGAGGATTCCGAATGAAGCTCACCGCACCGGTGCCCGGCGGTCCCTGCTGGATCGAGCTGAGCACCTCCGACGTCCCGGCGGCCAAGTCGTTCTACACGGCCCTCTTCGGCTGGCGGTGCGAGACGGATCCGCGCGAGGAGGCGGGCGGCTACACCACGGCACACCTGGGAGACGACCGGGTAGCGGCACTCAGCCCCGTCTACCAGCCCGGGCAGCCGCCCGCCTGGACGGTCTCGTTCGCCGTCGAGGACGCGGACGAGACGGCCGGGAAGGCGACGGCGGCGGGCGGCTCGCTGCTGGTCGGTCCGATGGACGTCTTCGAGGAGGGCAGGTTCGCCGTTCTCGCGGACCCGTCCGGTGCGGTGTTCTCCCTGTGGCAGGGCCGCGCCTTCGCGGGTGCCGACCTGTTCAACGAACCGGGCGCACTGGGCTGGACGGAGCTCGTCACCCACGAGAGGGAACCGGCACTCGCCTTCTACCCCGGCGTCCTCGGCTGGACGGTCACCCCCTCGGACACGTACCCGCAGTGGGGAATCGACGGGAAGGACTTCGGCGGTCTGCTGGCGATGGACGAGAACTTCCCGTCCGACATGCCGTCGCACTGGCTGCCGTACGTCGCCGTCACGGACGTCGACGCGACGGCGGCCACCGCGCAGAGCGGTGGCGGTGACCTGCTGATGCCCCCGACGGACATCGCGAGCGGCCGCAGGATCGCGGTGGTACGCGACCCGCAGGGTGCCGCGTTCGGCATCTACCGGGCGGCGGACGAGGGGTAAACAACTGTTCCCATTTCTTTCAGTAGTTGTGCGGTGTTGTCTGTGAATATGCTGATGTGGTGAAGCTATGGAGCTGTTGCCGCTGCCCCGGCGGGGTGACTGCGTGAAGAAGAAGTTCACGCCGCGACCGGGCTTCACCGTGTCCGCGCACAGGCTGGCCCTGGATCCGAATGCCACGGTCGTGGGTCGTCTGCATTCGCATGCGGGTGCGGCGCGGGCTGCGTACAACTGGGCGGTCAGGTATGTCACGGCGGTGTGGGGGCAGCGCAGGGCCGAAGCCTCGTACGGCATTCCCGAGGATGAGCTGACTGCGTGGCGGTCGTGGTCGCTGCCGTCGTTGCGGAAGGCGTTCAACGAGGCCAAGCGGGCCGACCCGCGGTTCGCGGGGTGGTGGGAGGAGAACTCCAAGGAGGCCTACAACACCGGCCTCGCCAACGCGTCCGCAGCCTTCGACAACTACGCACAATCCAAGAACGGGAAACGCAAGGGCGCGAAGGTGGGCATCCCGCGCTTCAAGTCGAAGCGGAAGGCGCGTCCGGCCTGCCGGTTCACGACCGGCACGATCCGTATCGAGGCGGACGGCCGACATGTCACCCTGCCCAGGATCGGAACGGTCCGCCTCCACGAGGACGTCTCCGGCCTGCGCGCCCGTGTCGACACAGGGCGCATGCGGATTCTGTCCGCGACTGTACGTCTGGACCGGGGACGCTGGTTTGTCGCCTTCCAGGTCGAGGAACAACAACCTCTGGTGAAGGTCGCCCGCCCCGATGCTGCTGTCGGGATCGACCTGGGCATCAAAACCCTCGCGGTCCTCGCCGACAGCGACGGGAAGGTGACCGAGGAACCCAACCCCCGCCACCTCGACCAGGCACAGAAGCAACTGCGCCGCGCCAGTCGTGTCGTCTCACGCCGCCGGGGCCCCGACCGGCGCACGGGGCGCAGGCCCTCTCGCCGGTGGGAGAAGGCGAACCGGGTCCGGAACAAGGTGCATCACCGGGTCGCGAACCTGCGCGAGGACACCCTCCACAAGCTGACCACCCGCCTCACCGCCGAGTACGGCACCATCGTGGTCGAGGACCTCAACGTCGCCGGGATGGGCCGCAACCGGCGGCTTTCCCGCCGGGTCGCGGATGCCGCGTTCGGCGAGATCCGCCGCCAGCTCACGTACAAGACCCGTCGGTACGGCACCCGCCTGATGGTGGCCGACCGGTGGTTTCCCTCGTCGAAGACGTGCTCACGCTGTGGTGCGGTGAAAGCCAAACTGCCCCTGAGCGTGCGCGTCTTCGAGTGCGATACCTGCGGGCTCGTCCTGGACCGGGACGAGAACGCGGGACACAACCTGCTCGCCCTCGCAACGACCCACAACACCCGCAGTATCCGTCTCACAGGTACCGGAGTGGCCGGAGACCTGGACCCCACCGCGGTGGGGTCGAAGCCCCGTGGAGCCGACCGCAAGACCCGCGCCACCCGCCCACGCCCCACGGCGTGTGCGGGGCGGGCAGGTGGCACAATCCCCAGCCCCCGGGCCGGGACAGAAACGGGAGACCGTCAACAGGACACCAGGACACAACTCGCACTCTGGTGACACCGTCACGGACCATTCCAGCAGAAACGCCGGAATTGCTGAGATCTACTGATACCCAAAGCAACGGTAACACCCGGCTGGATAACCTGCCCGTACGACAAGGGGAGGCAGCGGTGGACGGCATGAGCGCGGACGACCGGCACCAGGAATGGGCGAACACCCGCGCCTGGGTGGACAACGGGCTGCCCGAAGGGGCGCGCGTCGTCGCCGCCGAGCGGCTGCGCGGAGGCTGGACCTCGCAGATGCGACGGCTGAGTGTCACGGGCGGCGACGCCACCGGGCAGTTGGTGCTGCGCTCCTTCGTCAAGCCGTTCTTCGTCCGGCATGCGGAGGGCCTGCTCACCCGTGAGGCCGACGTGCTGGCGCTGCTGGGCGGTACGGACGTACCGGCGGCGGAGCTGCACGGGGTGGACGCGACGGCGGCGCACTGCGATCACCCGTCGCTGCTGATGTCCCTGCTGCCCGGAGGTGTGCGCCTGTCCGACGAGGGAGCCGGATCCCGGGCGGAGCTGCTGGCCGGCCAGCTGGTCCGCATCCACCGCGTCCGGGTCGGCGCGGAGAACCGCCCCCGCACCTATGAGGCCTGGACCGCGCCTGACCGGGTGCGCCTGCCGGAGGCCACCGGACGGCCCGAGCTGTGGCGGCGGGCCGTCGACGTCATCCGCCGCGACGCACCGGAGTACCGGCCCCGCTTCCTCCACCGGGATTTCCATCCCGGCAACGTGCTGTTCGACGGGGAGGGGGACTCTCTGCGCATCACCGGCGTCGTCGACTGGGTGGAGACGTCCTGGGGGCCGGCGGACCTGGACGTGGCCCACTGCTCGACGGCACTGGCCCTGCTCCATGGCGCCGCCTCCGGCATGGCGTTCGCCGACGCCTATCTCGCCGCGGGCGGCCTGCCGGCCGAGGAGCCCGGTGACCATCTCTACTGGCGCCTGCTGGACGCACTCGCCTTCGCCCCCGACGCCGAGAAGGTGGCCGACCCCTGGCGCGAACTGGGACGGGACGATCTGACGGCCGAACTGCTGACCCGAAGGCTGGAGGACTACGTGCAGGAGCTGTTCCTCCGCTACGGCTGAGGCACGCCGCGCCCCGGGACGGCGGACCTCAGCCGCCGGGGGGCCGCTTGCACCCCGTGACGCGGCGTGCAGGCGGACTGCGGGTTCAGCCGAGGCCGCGGGCGTCCTGCTTGAGGGCCGTGTCCACGGTCAGCGCCGTCGCCACCACGAGGCTCAGCAGCGGCTCGGGCAGCTGGTAGTGGATCTGCAGCACGTAGTTGTCCGCCGTGGTGAACATCGTCTTCGCGAGACCTTCCCAGGTCTTCGTGATCCGGGCGATCTCGGCGTCGTTGTGGTCGACGATCGCGAAGTTCCAGGCGCGCCAGTTCTCCGCCTTGATCGCGCCGACCTTCTGGCCGTCGACCATGATCGCGAAGTTGATCTTTCCGATGGCGTTCTGCTGGACGATCTCGCCGACCGGCTGTCCGTCGGGGCGCTGCACGATGACCTTGGACTTGATGAACTTCGCCGGACGGGTCAGCAGCAGCTGCGGCTGACCGTACGCGTCGCGGATCTCGAGCCGGTGGGTCAGGTACTGGTCGATGCTGCTCACGAAACGCAGCACCTTGCGCATGGCGCTCTGGCCGACCTGGATGACCGATCCGATGGTGTTGCCGTGCTGGTCGAAGACGCTGTACTCGTTCGTCACCTCGATCAGCTTGGCCTTCTGGTTCACGACCAGGACCTGCTGGTTGAAGAGCGTGCCGGCGCCGGGGGCACCGCCCTGCTGCTGGTGCATGCCCTGCTGCGGCACGGCGGCGGGCTGCTGCTGGGCGGCCGCCTGCTGGTGGTACTGCTGCGGGGCCGCCTGCTGCTGATACTGCTGCTGCGGGGCCGCCTGCGGCTGGTGCTGCTGCGGGGCCTGCTGCGGCTGGGCCTGCTGCTGCGACACCTGGGCAGGGGACTGCGCAGCCGCCTGGGCCTGCTGCTGTCCGCCGTCGGCCGGACTGGTGTGCTCGGTCCACTGGGAACCGTCCCAGTAGCGCAGCAGCTGGGGGGCGCCGTGCGGATCCGGATACCAGCCCGCAGATACGTTCGAGTGCGTTGTCACCGGGGCACACTATCCCGGCGCGCCAGGAGGGGAACCCTTTCCCCCGAGATCCACAGCTTCGCCGCATCCCGGTCCCACACTCATTGAAACTTCACACACCGGTACGATGCCGGGATGAACTGGCTGAGCGAACGCACGGACCGGCGGCGGAGCGCCCGCGCGTCGGTGGTGCTCGGCTGGGTGTTCGTTCTGGTCGCCCTGGTGTCGTGCTGCTGGCCGGCGTCCGGATCGTCCGCCTCCGCGCACCAGGGCCCCGCCTCGGCGGCCGCGCCCCGGACCACTCTCGCCGTTCAGGTACCGGTCGTGCGGGTCGTGGTGGCCGATGCCCCGGGCGATCGCGGGGTGGGGAGTTCCTGCCACGGCGCCTCGGAGCACTCGGCCCCGATGGTGCTGCCCGGTCAGCCCGCTCCGGCGGGGCTCCCCTCGGCCGCCGCTCCTCTCGCCCCCGCCCCGCTCACCGGCGCCGCCGCCATCCGTGGCCCGTCGAACGACGTCGTGGACGACGTGGACCATCTGCGCCTCCAGGTTCAACGGATCTAGCCGGCCGCGACCGCTCTCGGACCCCCGAGACCGCTCCCGCATGCCCGCACCCCATCCGTGTCACGAACCGAAGGACCCATCATGGCCTCCGCCAAGAAGCAGAACACCCCTGCCGCCGCCCGCCGCGCCAAGCTGGACGAGGCCCGCCGCAAGGAGCGCGCCCGCGAGCGCCGCAGCCGCGTCATCACGATCACCGCGGCCGTCGTGGTCGTGGCCGGTCTGGTCGCCGGTGGCGGCTACCTGATGAACGAGGCCGACGAGCAGGACAAGGCCGAGACGGCTGCCAAGTCCTCGCCCGTCGAAGGTGAGAAGAGCTGGGACAAGCTCACGCAGAACCATGTCGAGAAGAAAGTCGACTACCCGATGAACCCGCCCGTCGGCGGCGACCACAACCCGGTGTGGATGAACTGCGACGCCGATGTCTACACCGAGGAGATACCGAAGGAGAACGCCGTCCACTCGCTGGAGCACGGCGCCGTCTGGGTCACGTACACGAGCAAGGCGAGCCCGGCCGACGTCGAGAAGCTCGAGAAGAAGGTCAAGGCCACCCCGTACTCCCTGATGAGCCCGGTGGAGGACCAGGGGTCCCCGCTGATGCTCAGCGCCTGGGGCAAGCAGCTGGCCGTGAAGAGCGCAGCGGACGCCCGCGTCGCGCAGTTCTTCACGAAGTACGTCCAGGGCCCGCAGACCCCGGAGCCGGGCGCCGCCTGCTCCGGCGGGATCGCCAAGTGACGTCCGCGGCCCGCGCGTCACGGCCGATGGTGCTGGCCGGCGGGGCGGTGCTGCTGCTCGCACTCGGTCTGGTCGTGCTGATGCTCGTACGTCCCTCCTCCTCGGCGCCCGCAGCCGTGTCGTCCACGGCCGCTCCCGCCGAGGCCTCGGCCGATGTCGGATTCGCGCGCGACATGGCGGTCCACCATCAGCAGGCGGTGGAGATGTCGTTCATCGTGCGGGACCGCACCCCCGACGTGGCGGTGCGCCGGCTCGCGTACGACATCATCAACACCCAGGCCAACCAGCGCGGCATGATGCTGGGCTGGCTGGAGACGTGGGGGCGCGCGAAGAGCTCCCCCGGGCCGCCCATGGCGTGGATGGGCCACACGGTCACCGCGCGGGACGGCGCGCTGATGCCCGGCATGGCCACCGACACCGAACTGGACGCGCTCCGGGCGGCGAAGGGCCGGGACGCCGAGGTGCGCTTCCTGAAGCTGATGACCGCGCATCACCGGGCCGGCGCGGAGATGGCCCGGGCGGCCGCCGCCGCGGCGGGGACCGACGAGATCCGGAACCTGGCCTCGGGCATGGTCCTGGGCCAGCAGTCGGAGATCGCGCTCATGGCGGACATGCTCAAGGCGCGCGGGTCCAAGGCCTGAACCGCCGCCGGGTTCCGTCCACTCGCGCGCGGGTGGACGGAACCCGCTTCACCCGCATCGCGACCGTACTGACGTACGGGATCGCATAGGCTCGGGACCGATATGAAGAGCAACCTCACGCCGCTGGGGCCCAAGGCCGACAAGGACACCGTCCGGCGCAGCAACCTCAGCCTCGTGCTGCGGGCCGTCCGTGACGAGGGCGAGGGCGAGGCGACCCGGGCGGGCGTCGCCGCGCGGGTGGGACTGACCCGGGCCGCGGTGTCCTCGCTGGTCGAGCAGCTGCTCGACAGCGGGTTCCTCACGGAGTCGGGCAAGACGTTCAGCGGCCAGGCGGGCCGGCCCGGAACCGCGCTCAAGACGGCCCGCACCGGGCCGGCCGGACTCGGCGTCGAGGTCAACATCGACTACGTGTCCGTGTGTGTCGTCGATCTGGCCGGCACCGGCCGGGTCCGCCTCACCGAGCACCTCGACAACCGGGGCGCGCCGCCCGCCGAGGTGCTGGCCCGGGCGGCCAGGATCGCCGCGCGCACCCTGGAGTCGGCGCGCGAGCAGGAGCTGTTCCCGGTCGGCGTCGCCCTGGCGCTGCCCGGTCTGGTCTCCGGCGGTTCGGTGCGTCAGGCGCCGAACCTGGGGTGGAACCAGGTGCCCGCCGAGGAGCTGTTCGCCGCCGCGCTGGCCGCCGAACGTCCCGGGCACGAGGCGCTGACGGTGAGCTCGGAGAACGAGGCGAATCTCGCGGCGCTGGCCGAGCTGTGGTTCGGCGGGCTGGGGCGGGTGCGCAGCTTCCTCTATCTGACCGGTGAGATCGGTGTCGGCGGCGCCCTGGTCGTCAACGGCGAACTGCTGCGCGGCGCGCACGGCTTCGCCGGGGAGATCGGGCACGTGGTGGTGGACACGGCGGGCCCGCAGTGCCGCTGCGGCTCGCGCGGCTGCCTGGAGCAGTACGCGGGACAGGCGGCGCTCCTGCGGGCGGCCGGGATCGAGGCGACCGGCAGCGGGATCGGGGTCGCGGAGCTGGAGCGGCGTACCCGGGCCGGGGACGAGCGGGCGGTGGCGGCGGTCGCCGAGGCCGGCCGGAAGCTGGGGCGGGTGCTGTCGGGCGCGGTGAACCTGCTGGACCCGGACGCGGTGGTGCTCGGCGGGATCTACCGCAACCTGATGCCGTGGCTGGCGCCGTCGGCCGACGAGGAGCTGACGGACCGGGTCGTGTCCGGGCTGTGGTCGCCGGGCAGCGCCCGGCTGCGCGCCTCGTCCGTCGCGGGTGACGCGGCACGGGGCGCGGCGGCGCTCGTGATGACGGATGTACTGGCCGACCCGGTCGCGTACGCGGGGCGGACGACGGCCTGAACGTACGCGGGGCGGGGGGGTGCGTCTATGTTCTTCGTCACGTTCGAGCTGCCGGTTTTGAGGGCCTTCCTCCCGCTCAGAACCCGCTTTCAATCCCCTGTTGATGAGTAGCCTGAGCCCCACGCTGGTGCGGTGGTTCAGGGGGTCGACAGGGCCGGGGAGAGGGTCTGCGAGGGCTGTGGTGAACGGCTGGGGGCGGATGCCAGGCGACACGCGGTGTTCTGTTCGGCGGCATGTCGTTCCAGGCAGTGGCGGTTACGGCGTCGGTTGCGCCGACCCCTGGCGGCGGTCCGCAGCGAAGACGACTTGAGGTCGTGCCCGGTCTGCGGGACGGGCTGGACGGCCGAGGTCGTGGTCGTGGTCGTGGTCGTGGTCGTGGTCGACCGGAGTGTGCGGGCGGTCTACTGCTCGAAGCGGTGCAAGGTGGCCGCCTGACGGTCACGGAAGGAAACGTTCGGGACTCGGTCACAGTGACCGTGAGGCGCGCGTCTCGCGCGCAAGGGTGCCGCCCGAAAGCGGGCTGGGGAATCCGAGCCGACCAGCGTCTGAACCACTTCCCGTGCCTCCCTCGGGATACTCCTTGATCGATTGACGGTCGGTTCCCGTCGGTCGTTCGATTCGCCCGAACCCGCCCTCGCGGCCGACGGGGGCAAGCTCCACCTGGCCCACCGCGGCGGCGGCAGAGACGTCAGCCTCTACCACGCCTCCTTCAACGGCAGCTCCTGGAGCACCGACCTGCGGACCGGCAGCCACCGCAGCGGCACGGGCCCGGCCGTGATCGCCTACCGTGACTCCAACGCCTCCCAGAGCCAGCTCCTGGTCGTCCACCGCGGCGTCCGGACCCGGGCCGCAGGCGCCGACACCGCCGAAATCGCATCACTCCTCGCCACCGAAGCAGAACAGCAGACACCCGGTACTACCGACTCCCCCTGACCGGCCGGAGCCCGGCAGCCCGGAGTCATGACGGCTCGGAAGCGGCACTGGGCAATCCGGCCGGACAGCAACGCTCAGGAGCGGGCCCTCGAAGGCCGTCATCCGCAGAGCCGGGTCCGGGGCCGAAGCGCCCTTCTTGGATCGTTGGATCAGATTGTGCCGAGAGCCTGCCTGCTACGCGATGTTCGGCCTCGCTGCTGGCCACGCTGGTCGTGCTGCCGCTGGTCTTCTCCCGGCGGAGGCTCGGCACTCTGTTGTGCTCCAGCTCTGGGGCAGGACCGCCAGGTGGGGCTGGGCCAAAGGCGGTGCGTTGGGTTTCGGGTAAGCGTGGCGAGCAGGAGTGAAGGGATCTTCGCCTGTACTAATGCCAGCCCATGGCTACCTGATCAAGTGTGGCCACCGTCCGTCCGTACGGCACGATGGGAGCACGCTTAGATGCGTGGATACTCCGGCGGGATGCGCCTGCGCGCCCTGGCCGTTACCGCTGTGGTTTTGGGAGCTCAGGCAGTGGCGTTGAACGCCACAGCAGCCGCACCAACCGTCCAGGCCACCACCCCGGGTACGCCCGGGGTGCCACAGGCACCGACTGTGGTGTACGCCGAGGACTTCGAGAACAACACGGGGGCGACCCCGATCCTGCTTCCCGCGTATGTGGGTGCGCCGCCGCTGAACGAGACGTACACGGCGGACCCCGCATGGCTCTCCGCGACGAACTGCAACGGAATCATTCTCGACCAGGCGGGCGGCAACCAGCCGAACTGCCAGGACCGGAATCCTGCGGGCATGCAGACGCTCAAGAACCAGGCCAACGTGCTGGGGCAGGTGAACGGGGCAGCTGACCCCACCCTCAACCACGTGGTGTCGGCGTTCACGGACGGGGCGAACCCGGGCGCCAACAAGGTCGAGTTCCAGACGGTCAACCAGATTCCGCTGGCGACGACGAACCGGTTCATCACGTTCTCGGTCGACGTCGCCGCGTCCAGCTGCTCCGCTTCCGCGCCGCTGCTGGAGTTCTACCTCACGGGCAGTGGTGCGGACGTCCCGACGTTCACCTCACCGATCAACCCGTGCACGGACCCCCGGTCCAAGTCATATCCCAGCAGTGTGGGGAGCATGATCCAGGCCGGGTCGTTCCCGAGCGACGGATCGGTGCTGGTCAGCGACGCTTCGCTCGGTGTGAAGATGGTCAACGCGAACGGCAGCGGGACCGGCAATGATCACGCGTACGACAACATCCGGATTCTCGATGTGACGCCGCAGCTGGACAAGGCGTTCAGCCCCGCGACGATCACCGAGGGCGGAACGTCGACGCTCACGCTGACTGTCACCAACACCACCGATCTGGCGTCGAAGAGCGGCTTCGCCCTGACCGATACGCTCCCGTCGGGTGTTTCGGTCGCTGCGACTCCGAACGCGGCCACCACCTGCGGCGCCGGCACGGTCACGGCTGCCGCCGGAGGCAACCAGCTCGCGCTGACCGGCGGCGTACTCGCGGTCGGCCAGGCGTCCTGCACGGTGAGCGTGGACGTCACTTCCCCGACTGCCGGGGACTACGTCAACGGGCCCGGCAACACCACGACGACGGGCATCAACCCGCCCGCCGACACCCCGCTGACCGTCCTCAGCCCCGCACCCTCGATCACGAAGGCGGCAGCCGAGGCGTCCTTCGTCGCGGGTGAGACGATCCACTACACGTACACCGTCACCAACAACGCGAGCCAGCCGCTGACCAACCTTCAGGTCACCGACACCGGCCCGGGCACGCCGACCGTCACCTGTCCTTCCGGGCCGCTGGCCCCGGGTGCTTCGGTCGACTGCACCGCGTCGTACACGGCGACCGCCTCGGACGTGGAGGCCGGTGAGATCGTCAACACGGCCAAGGTCACCGGGACCAGTCCCGGAGGCCGGACGGTGACTGCGACAAGCAACAAGGTCACCGTTCCGCTCCGGTCCCTGACCATCACCAAATCGGTGGCCGAGACGAAGTTCACCGCTGCCGGGCAGACGCTCCACTACACCTTCACCGTGACGAACAACGGCGAAGTCCCGCTGACCGGCATCGCCGTCACCGACAACGGCCCGGGCACGCCGACCGTCACCTGCCCGTCGGGGAGCCTCGCTGTCGGCGCGTCTCAGGACTGCACCGCCACCTATGTCACCACAGCGGCCGACGTGACTGCGGGCAGGGTCGTCGACACCGCGACCGTGACCGGCACCGCGCCGGACGGCCGGCCCGGCACCGCCACCAGCAACACCGTCACCGTCCCCTACACGACCGAGGTCGACCTGGCCGTCGTGAAGACCGGACCGGCGACAGTGGCCGAGGGCGGCAAGGTCTCGTACACGATCACCGTCACCAACAACGGTCCGGACGGGTCCACCGGCTACACGATCTCGGATCCGATCCCGGCGGGCCTGAACAACGCCGCGACCACGACAGCGGGCTGTGCGGTCGCGAGCGGCAAGCTGACCTGCACCGGCGGACCGCTCGCCAACGGTGCAAGCCGGACCATCAGCCTCACCGGAAAGGCCGCCGCGGGCACGAAGACCATCGTGAACAAGGTGACCGTCACCGGCAAGAACCCCGACCCGAACCCCGGGAACAACACGTCGACGACCACCACCAAGGTCACCGGCACTCCGGGCCTGACGATCACCAAGAAGCAGAACGGCTCCGCGACCGTCAAGGCCGGCGCCACCGTGAAGTACACCATCACGGTCAAGAACACCGGAACCACCACGTACGCCAAGGACAAGCCGGCGTCCTTCAGCGACGACCTCACCGAGCTCCTCGACGACGCCCGCTACGACGACAACGCCACCTCCAGCAGCGGGAAGGTCTCCTACAGCAGGCCCACCCTGAAGTGGTCCGGCGCACTCGCTCCCGGCCAGAGCGCCACCATCACCTTCTCCATCACCACCGACGCCCGTACCTTCGGCGACCTCAAGCTGGACAACACGGTCGTGTCCAACACGCCCGGCAACAACTGCCCTGCCAAGTCCAAGGACACTCGCTGCACCACACACGGCAAGGTGAAGGCCAAGGACAAGGACAAGAGGAACAAGGCCAACACGCTGGGCGCAGACGGCTCGGAAGCCTGACCCTCCCAGACAGCGGCACCTGACCACCGCCCGAGACCTCTCGACCCTGACCGGCGGCCAGAATGCCATCACACCCGTGTGGGGCCGGTCCGGCGGATGTCCGCCGGACCGGCCCCACACGTTTCGACCGCGCCGGATCGCCATCTACGCGGGCTGGCCCCTGCCTCTGCTCGTGCTCGACGTGATGCTGCGGTTGCGCTCCTGCCTCCGAACCTCGATAGGTGCAGCGCCGACGCCGGGCATCTGAGGAACATGCGGCCGTGCCGGTTGTCCGCGCGATCCGTGCACCCGACTACCGGCGCGGCTCGCTCGCATCCCCCACAGGGCGCGGTTCACTCATCCAGTCCTTGACCGAGTGAACCGTTGAGAACCCGGCAGCAACCTCTGCTCAGGGCAGCGAAGGGAGGCCTCTTGAGCCGTCGTCACACATCAGTACCCGCAGCTGCGCTCTCTCCCGACAGGCACCGCCACCCGTCCATGCACACGTGCTCACCGCTCCCGGCCAAGCAGCCCCATTCACCGTCCGCCGGACAGTCGCCCAGCCGGTACCCCTCGACAGCCCATAGACCAAGGCGTTGCTCACAGAAAGCGCTTCCGACTCAGCCCTCCCGGCGCTCCCAGTGAAGAAGATCGGCACGGCAACCGATCTCATCAAGCACTACACCAGCGCGGACCTGGCCACTCCCTCACATCAGCCGCCGGTGCGCCGGCCCCACACGTAGACGGAGTCACCCAGCGCGAGACCGTTCCACAGAGCCTTCGCTTCGTCGTAGCGGAGGTTGACACAGCCGTGGGATCCGGGGTCCTCCCAGATGTTGCGGTAGCTGGCGTGAAGAGCCTGGCCACCGTCGAAGAACTGAGCGAAGGGCATCGGGCCGTCGTACAGGGTGGACCAGAACTCCTTCTTCCGGCTGTAGATCTCGTGCCATCCGCTGCGGGTCGGATAGTCCGGCGCCCCCGTCCGTGCGGGGACGGGCCGGAAGATGACCTTTCCGGCGTCCTCCACCCAAAGAACCTGCCGGTTCATGTCGATGCACACCACGATCCCGGACCTGTCCGGGCACCCCTTGATGGCGTCTCCGGCGGCCAGGGCCTGCTCCCACATCACCGCTCGGTACGTGTAAAGGCCGGCGTACCCCTGGTCGGGGCTGATCTCGTGTTTGCGCTGGAACTTCTGGATCGTCGCGCAGTCGCGGGCCGACTGCTTCCCGTCCACGACAAGTCCCAGGTGTTTCTCGATCTCCTTCTGGTAGGGGCCGGTGGACAGACTGCAGGAGGCTCCGTCCTGGAGAGCGGACTCTTCCGCGACCGGCCGCCCTGCGGAAGAAACATTGCGGTCATCCGGACCATGCCCCGCAGGGGAGGCCGCTGTGGTCGCCCCCGCCAGAGCGAGGAGAACCCCGGTCCCCATCAACCGCCGGCTACGTCGGGCGGACCGTGAACTACCCAGCCACCACGGCACCATCGTTATCCTTACCCCCCACGTCCCGGGCTGCGGCAGTCACCGGCCTCCTGACGTACGGTTTCAACCGGCAGCCATAGCCCAACGCGGCCGGAGGGAAACAGACGCGCCACAGGAGTCGCCCCACCATCTGAACGGCATCACTCGGACAGCCGCAGCCCTACCGCACGCCGAGGCCCCTTCAGCTCGACGCGGGCGCAGGTGATGGCACTCACCCGACCGGTTCTGCAGCCACACCACTGCGGGTACCGATCGGCCCTTTCTGCTTGCTCGGTGCCGAGGGCAAAAGCGCGCCACACCGCCAGATCCCACTCACGTGGCCGAGCTCCGGGCCGAAGGAGGGCACGGGGGATGGTGCGAGCCGGGTCGCGGACCTCCTCGCCGAGGGTGGCGATACGGGCGTACCCGGCGAAGGCGAAGAACAGCAGGCCCGTGGCAGCCCCGAACCGGCGGCGCCGGCCGCATAACGGGGACGCCGACGCCGCCCCTCCCCCTCCCCTTTCCCGTGCGGTCAGCGGACTCCGAGCAGGTGGTCCATCGCCAGCTGGTCCAGGGCCTCGAACGCCATGCCGCGCTCCGCGGCCGCGGTCACGTCGAAGTCCTCGAAGGCCGAGCGGTCGGCCAGCAGACCCGCCACGCCGTCCTCGGCGGTGCGCTGCGCCAGCTCGTCCAGGCGGGACGCCCGCAGCGCCTCCTGGACCGCCGGGTCGGCGCGGAAGGCCGCGGCGCGCTCCTTGAGGATCAGGTAGTTGCGCATGCAACCGGCGGCCGAGGCCCAGACGCCGTCGTAGTCCTCGGTCCGCGGCGGCTTGAAGTCGAAGTGGCGGGGGCCCGCGTAGTCCGAGTTCTCCAGCAGGTCGACGAGCCAGAAGGCCTGGCGCAGGTCACCGGCGCCGAAGCGGAGGTCCTGGTCGTACTTGATGCCGGACTGGCCGTTGAGGTCGATGTGGAAGAGCTTGCCCGCCCACAGCGCCTGCGCGATGCCGTGCGCGAAGTTCAGCCCGGCCATCTGCTCGTGACCGACCTCCGGGTTGACGCCCACCATCTCGGGGCGCTCCAGGCGCTCGATGAAGGCGAGGGCGTGGCCGACGGTGGGGAGCAGGATGTCGCCGCGCGGCTCGTTCGGCTTGGGCTCGATCGCGAACTTGAGGTCGTAGCCCTGCTCGGTGACGTAGTCGCCCAGCAGGTCGAATGCCTCCTTCATCCGGTCGAGGGCGACGCGGATGTCCTTCGCGGCGCCGGACTCGGAACCCTCACGGCCGCCCCAGGCGACGTAGGTGGTGGCGCCGAGCTCGACGGCGAGGTCGATGTTGCGCAGCGTCTTGCGCAGGGCGTAGCGGCGGACGTCACGGTCGTTGGCGGTGAACGCGCCGTCCTTGAAGACGGGGTGGGTGAAGAGGTTCGTCGTCGCCATCGGCACGACGAGTCCGGCCGCGTCCAGCGACTGCCGGAACCGCTTCACGATGCCTTCGCGCTCGGAGTCCGTCGAGCCGAACGGGATCAGGTCGTCGTCGTGGAAGGTCACGCCGTACGCGCCGAGCTCCGCGAGCCGCTGGACGGAGTCGACCGGGTCGATGGCCTCCCGGGTCGCGTCCCCGAACGGGTCGCGGCCCTGCCAGCCCACGGTCCACAGGCCGAAGGTGAACTTGTCCTGCGGGGTGGGCGTGAAGCGTTCCGTCATGGTCCTGCCGCCTTCTGTGCCGTGGGTCCGCGGCCGGTCGAGCGGCCGAACCTCAATTTGTTTACTGCCATGACTAATCATGCACGGACCACCCCTTCGGCGTAACCCCTCGTCCCGGAAAATCCGGAGCGACCTCTGTTGCGGACGGGTTCCGTCACGTAATTTGTTCATCGTACGATCAAATCCCGGCGGCGTGAGAGACCGCAGCGCGAGAGCCCACACCCGGGAACCCACGAGCCAGAGATTGAGGTCAGCCATGCCGCCGCATCAGGTCGTCATCGGTGTGGACAGTTCCACCCAGTCCACGAAGGCCGCGTTCGTCGACACCGCCACCGGCCGGCTGCTCGCCGTCGGCCGTGCTCCGCATGTCGTCACCGGCGAGGGCGGGGCCCGCGAGACGGACCCCGAGGTGTGGTGGCAGGCCCTGCGCGACGCGGTCGCCGCCGGGCTGAAGGAGTCCGGCGTCGCCGCCGCCGACATCACCGGGATCGCCGTCGCCGGGCAGCAGCACGGACTGGTCGTCCTCGACGGCGCGGGCCGCCCGCTGCGCCCCGCCCTCCTCTGGAACGACACCCGGTCCGCCCCGCAGGCCGCCGCGCTCACCGCCGCACTGGGCGGGCCCGACGCCTGGACCGCGCGCACCGGTTCGGTACCGGTGGCCTCGATGACCGCGTCGAAGTGGCAGTGGCTGCGGGAGAACGAGCCGGAGACCGCCGCCAGGGCCGCCGCGATCCGGCTCCCCCACGACTTCCTGACCGAGCGCCTCTCCGGCCGCGCCGTCACCGACCCGGGCGACGCGTCCGGCACCTGCTGGTACTCCACCGCCACCGGTTCCTACGACCCCGAGCTCCTCGCCCTCCTCTCCATCGACCCGGCCATGCTGCCGGAGGTGGCGCCGAGCGGGGCGGCGCGCGCCGGTTCGCTGACGGCCGAGGCCGCCGAGGCGCTCGGCCTGCCCGCCGGGATCGCCGTCGCCGCGGGCACCGGTGACAACATGAGCGCCGCCGTCGGCCTCGGGCTGGGCGGCGCGGGACTCCTCGACCACCCGGTCCTCAGCCTGGGCACCTCGGGCACCGTCTTCACGGCCTCCCGGACCCGGCCGGCCTCCCCCGCGCTCGCCGGTTTCGCCGCGGCGGACGGTACGTACCTGCCGCTGGCCTGCACCCTCAACTGCACGCTCGCCGTGGACAAGGTGGCCACCCTGCTGGGCCTGGACCGCAACGACGCGACGCCGGGTGGCGAAGCCGTACTCCTGCCGTACCTGGACGGCGAACGCACCCCCGACCTGCCGGGCGCCTCCGGCCTCCTCACCGGCCTGCGCCACGACACCACCCCGCAGCAACTCCTGGGCGCCGCCTACGAGGGCGCGGTCGTCACCGTGCTGCGCGCGCTCGACGAACTGCTGCGGGCCTGTGGGCTGGACCCGGACGACCCCGAGGTGGCGAACCGGCCGCTCCGGCTGATCGGCGGGGGCGCCCAGGGGCGCGCATGGGTGGAGACCGTGCGCCGCCTCTCCGGTCGGCCGGTGACCGTGCCCTCCAGCGGGGAACTGGTCGCCCTGGGCGCGGCCGCGCTCGCCGCCGCGGCGGCCACGGGTGCGGACCCGGTCGCGATCGCGACCGGCTGGGACACGGGTGAAGAGGTGCACCTGGAGGCGGTCGAACGGGATCTGACGACCTGGGAGCGGGTCGGTTCCGTACTGGAACGGGCGGCCGGCCCCCTGTTGGGAGCCGGCCGGTGACCGCTCACTCCGACCGCTCGACCTGACCGGCTGTCATGTCCCGTCGCACGCTGCACACAAGCGCGTGCGGCGGGCACCGGCCGTTTTGGATAGCGAACTGATGTTCACTACTATCCGGCGATGATCATAAGAAGAAGGCTGACGGTCGGGGTGGGCATTCTGCTCGCCACCCTGACCGCCGGGCTCGGCTCGGCGCTGCCCGCCTCGGCCGATGAAACCCCCACCAAAGCCTCCCCCAAGGTCGAGCTGGTGCTCGACGTCAGTGGTTCCATGCGGACCCGCGACATCGACGGCCAGTCCCGGATGACCGCGGCGAAGCAGGCGTTCAACGAGGTCCTGGACTCCGTGCCCGAGCAGGTACAGCTCGGCATCCGCACCCTCGGCGCCGACTACCCGGGCGACGACCGGAAGGTGGGCTGCAAGGACACCAAGCAGCTCTACCCGGTCGGCCCGCTGGACCGCACCGAGGCCAAGACCGCGGTCGCCACCCTGGCGCCCACCGGCTGGACCCCGATCGGTCCGGCCCTGCTGGGCGCCGCCGACGATCTGGAGGGCGGCGACTCCACCCGCCGGATCGTGCTGATCAGCGACGGCGAGGACACCTGCGGTCCGCTCGACCCGTGCGAGGTCGCCCGGGACATCGCGGCGCGCGGCATCAACCTGGTGATCGACACGCTCGGCCTGGTGCCGAACGAGAAGATCCGCCAGCAGCTCACCTGCATCGCGGAGGCCACCGGCGGCACGTACACCGCCGTCCAGCACACCGATGAACTCTCGGGCCGCGTCAAGCAGTTGGTGGACCGGGCGGCTGATCCCGTCGTCACCCCGGTCGCCACGAAGGGCGCCGACAGCTGCACGGACGCCCCGCAGCTCAAGGCCGGCCTCTACACCGACCGTGAGAAGTTCGCCGAGCACCGCTGGTACCGGGTCGACGTGCTTCCCGGCCAGGAACTGCGCGCCTCGGTCAGCGTGTTCGCCGACCGCGCCGTCAACAACGACTACGGCATGCTGCTGCGTGCGGTGACCGTGCACGGCCGGGAGATCGTCAGAGGCGCGGAGTCCGGCACCGGACGCACCGACGCGATCTCGTCCGGGCTGCGCTACCCGAAGCCCGAGGCCGACAACGACGGCGACGAGAAGCCGGCCGCGGAGACCGTCTGCCTCCAGGTCTCCAACTCCTTCTCCGCCCCCGCCTCGGTGAAGACCTCTCCCGGCATGCCGGTCGAGCTGACGATCGACCTGGTGGACGCCCCCGACGCGGCGGCCGACCCCGCGGCGTTCGGACTCGGCCGCGGCTGGTGGCTGCTGGGCGTGCTCGTCCTGACCGGGCTGATCGCGGGTCTGCTGACCGGCTGGATCACGCGCTGGCGCTTCGCCGTCTGGAGGACCCACTGATGTTCCGTACGAGACGCGTGCTCGCGGGCGCGCTGCTGACCGGTCTCGCCCTGCTGACCGGGGCGGGTGCCGCCGTCGCGGACGGCCCTTCGCCGAGCCCGAGCGAGTCCGGTGACGGGTCCGCCCCCACGGAGGCGGGCACCACCTTCCGTACCGCCACGGCGATCGAGCAGGACCAGCTCGCCACCGCCGGGGCGTCCACCGGCGACTACCTGTACTGGGTGTTCCCGGCCGACGCCGGACAGCGGGCCACGGTCAGGGCGAAGGTCACCCTTCCCGAGACCGCCACCCGGCACGGCGCCTCGACCTGGCAGGTCGATGTGTACGACGGGCTGCGCCGCCGCCAGTCCTGCATGTACGGGAAGCAGACCGGCAAGGCCGCGGCCGATGCCGCCACGGTCGAACTCACCTGCGTGCTGCGTACGGTGCGGGCCTGGTCCGAACCGTGGGCCAACGATCCGCTGCCCGGCAGCTACTACGTCCGCCTCACGGTCGTGGACCTGCCGTCCGCCGACCTCGGACTGCCGGTACGGACCGAGGTCGAGGTCACCGCGGCCGACAAGGGCGGTGCCGCGGATGTCGACGGCAGCCTCTCCGAGCCGCTGGTTCCCGGTGTGTCCTCGGTCGAGCAGGCCGCCGACGGCGCGTCGCCCGCCCCGGTCGCCCTCGCCGGCGAGCCGGAGGACGGCTGGTCCTCCGGCTGGTGGACCGACCGCTGGCTGTGGACGGTCGGCGGCGGGGTCCTCGGCGCGTTCGCGGCCGTCTTCGGCTACTCCCTGACGCGCGGCAACGGCCGCCCGTCCCGGGTCCCGCCGGGCGTCTGATCAGGGCTTCAGCCGCCGCGCCGGGCGACCGGCCCGCCCGGCGCCGCGGCTGAACGGATTGGGCCGCAGGAGACAGCGGCCCGGGACATCGTGCCTTCGCACGACGTCCCGGGCGCTTCTCCTGCGCGTTCAGCAGGCAGATTGTCCGCAGCCGCGTGACGCCCGGGAGTCAGACCGCGAACGGCCCGTCGCCGCCGAACACCAGCCCGGCGAAGCGTTCGCCCATCCGCAGATGCGTGGCGGCGTCCGGGTGGAGCTGGTCCGGCAGCGGAAGTTCGGCGGAGTCCTTCTCGCCGTAGAGCCTGCGGCCGTCGAGGTGGTGGAGGTTCGGGTCGTCGGCCGAGCGCTGCTTCACGATGCGGCTCAGTTCGTCCCGGATGACGTTGAGCGTCAGCTTTCCGGCGGCCCGTTCGGCAGGGTCGCCCATCGCCGCGAACTGGAGCCTGCCCTCGGCGAGGTTGCTGAAGTCCGGGGCGCTGGGGCCCGGGGTGTCCTCGTGGATGGGGCACAGGATGGGCGAGACGACCAGGAGCGGCGTGGTGGGGTGACCCTCCCGGATGGTGTCGAGGAAGCCGTGCACCGCCGGGGTGAAGGCGCGCACCCGCATCAGGTCGGCGTTGACGAGGTTGATGCCGATCTTGACGCTGATCAGGTCCGCGGGGGTGTCGCGCATCGTGCGGGCCGTGAACGGGTCGAGCAGGGCGCTGCCGCCCAGGCCCAGGTTGATGAGCTCCACCCCGCCGAGCGAGGCGGCGCGCGCGGGCCAGATGGATGTGGGGCTCGCGGCGTCGGAGCCGTGGCTGATCGAACTGCCGTGGTGCAGCCACACCTTGCGGCCGCTGACGGGTGCGGGCTCGACCGGGGCGTCGGTGCGCAGGGCGACGAGTTCGGTGGTCTCGTTGTACGGCAGCCAGATCTCGATGTCCTTGGCGCCCTCGGGCAGTTCGGTGAACCGGGCGGTGCCGACCGGGCCCGGCCGGGTCTCCGTGGATCCGGCCGTCATGTCGACCACGAGGACGTTCCCGCCGGTGGCGCTCGCCTGTCCGGCGAGGCGGCCGTCGACGAGCAGGTCGTAGACGCCGTCCGGCCGGGGCGGCGCGCCCACATAGGCCGTCTTGGTGCGCAGGGCGTCCAGTTCGATGGTGGTGGCGCGGGTACGGAAAACCAGCCGTACGCCGGAGGGCTGGGCCTCCGCCATGGCCAACTGGCCGTCGGCGGACTGGGCGCGGGCCCACGCGGGCAGTCGGTGCGGGCGCAGCCCGTGGGTGGTGCGTTCGAGGTCGAGCGCACCACGCAGGAGGGCGGCGGTGATCGGGGTGGTCTGCATGTCTCTCCGCCTGTTGCTCGGAACGCGTGAGGGGTCGGGCATCTGCGGGCCCGCGGTCGCCGCGGGCCCGCAAGGGGTATCGGGCCCGCAAGGGGTATCGGGCCCGCAAGGGGTATCGGTCAGGGCGCCGGCCAGTTGCGCAGCAGGGCGTCGAGGGCGTCCACGATCCGCGACCAGGATTCCTGCGAGTCGGGGGCGCTGTGACTGAACCCGCCCTGCATCTCCAGGCTGACGTAGCCGTGGAAGACGCTGCCCAGCAGCCGGACGGCGTGCGTCTGATCCGGCTCGCTCAGGTCGTAGCCGCGCAGGATCGCCCGGGTCATCTGCGCGTGCCGGCCACCGGCACTGGCGGCGGCCGCCTCCGGGTCGAGTCTGTACTGAGCGGCGGCGTACCGGCCGGGATGCTCGCGGGCGTAGTCCCGGTAGACATCGGCGAAGGCCCCCAGGGCGTCCTTCCCGGCCCGGCCCGCGAGAGCTGCCGCGCCGCGGTCGGCGAGCTCCTCCAGGGCGAGCAGGGCGATCCTGGTCCGGAGGTCGTGGGAGTTCTTCAGGTGCGAGTACAGGCTCGCGACCTTCACGTCGAACCGCCGGGCGAGTGCCGAAACGGTCACCTGGTCGAAGCCGACCTCGTCGGCCAGTTCCGCACCCGCCCGGGTCAGACGCTCCGGGGTCAGTCCCGCACGCACCATCAGCTGCTCCTCACATCACCTATACCCATCATGCATCTACCTAAAGGATTTAGGCAAATGCGAAATATACATAGGCGTGACTGATCATGCCACCGGGCCGCCCCGCCGCCTGTGACATGTCCCGGCTACCCTCGACAACTCACGTACTCCACAAGGCCGGTGGCGGGTGACCGCCCGCCCGGACCCCCAGAGCGAGCGGAGACCCTTCATGTCCACGGAGACCGGCCCGGCCGTCGATGCCGGGCCGCGCGGCCACAGGATCGTCCCGGGCCCGAAGGGGCTCCCCTTCCTCGGGAACATGCCGCAGTTCGCGAAGAACCCCCTGGCGTTCTTCGAGCGGCTGCGCGCCCACGGAGATCTGGTCCAGTGGCGATTCGGCCCCAACTCCTGCGTGTTCGTGGCCGATCCGGAGTGCATCGGCGAACTGCTCACCGAGACGGAACGCACCTTCGACCAGCCCGCGCTCGGCATCGCCTTCCGTACGGTGATGGGCAACGGCGTCGTGGTGGCGCGTGGCACCGAGTGGCGGCGCAAGCGGTCGCTCGTGCAGCCGTCCGTACGGCCCAAGCAGGTCAGGTCGTACGCGGCGACCATGGCGGGCAGCACGGTGGAGCTCGCCGACACCTGGTCGGGCGGCGAACGCATCGACATCAAGCGGGAGATGGCGGCGCTGACGCAGAGGATCGCCGTCCGCACGATCTTCGGCGTCGACACCCCCGCCGACGCCGAGGCGATGGGCCGGGCCATGGACGTGGCCCAGGCGGAGATCGGCAAGGAGTTCGCCGGCATCGGCGCACTGCTGCCCGACTGGGTGCCGACCCCGGGGCGGGCCAGGATCAAGAAGGCGGCCGCCGTCATCGACGCCGAGGTGGGCCGGGTCGTCGCCCGGCACCGTGACGGGGGTGACGAACGGCCCGACCTGCTCAGCCGGCTGCTCACCGCCGTCGACGAGAAGGGCACGAAGCTCGACGACCGGGAGATCCGCGACGAGACGGTCACGCTGTACATCGGCGGCCACGAGACGACGAGTTCGACGCTGGTGTGGGCCTGGTACCTCCTCTCCCGCAATCCCGGAGCGCGGGCCGCGCTGGCCGAGGAGCTGGACCGGGTGCTCGGTGACCGCGAGCCGGGGTTCGACGACTACGCGCAGCTCACGTACGCCCAGGCAGTGGTCAAGGAGACACTGCGGCTGTACCCGACGATCTGGCTGGTCACCGGGGTCGCGAAGGAGGGCGCACGGATCGGCGGCCTGCCGATTCCGGAGGGCACCAGAGTGTGGAGCAGCCAGTGGGCCACTCAGCGGGACGAGCGGTGGTTCCCCGAGCCGGAGGAGTTCCGCCCGGAGCGGTGGGACGCGGAGAGCGGCGACGAGATCGCCGAGTACGCCTGGTTCCCGTTCGGCGGCGGACCCCGGGTCTGCCTGGGCACCCGGTTCGCGATGGTCGAGGCGGTGCTGATCCTGGCGGTGCTCGCGCGGCGCTTCGAGCTGGACGTCGATCCGGGGACGGTGAATCCCGTGCCGACGCTGACACTGCAGCCTGATCGCGAGGTGATGGCCACGGTCCGGGCACGGTAGCGATGCCTTCGGGGTGGGCACGCCGGCCACAGATACTGAACCGATATGTCCGATCTATCGCCATGAACCGGGCATACCGTTCAGAATGTCCGTGTCGGCCGTACCGGCCGCCGGGGCCTTCGGGTCACGACCGCAGGCTGTCGATCCAAGGGGAGAAACTTCATGCGTCCGAGCTCCACTCTCACCGCCGCGCTCACCGCGGCGGCCACCCTGGCCCTGACGGTCACCGGCGCGTCGGCCACGGCCGGCGCCGCCACCCTCGGGGCGTCGGGCCGCCCGGCCCACTGCCAGGAGAAGGCCCTCAGGATCTCCGCCTCCCCCGGCGGGCAGCGCAACGTGGCGCGGATCGCCGTCACCAACCGGGGCGGCCGGACCTGCGTCGTGGACCGCATCCCGACGATCACGTTCCGGGGCCTCGACGGCTCGGCCCAGCCCGTCCCGCCCGCCAGCAGCGGTTCGTACGTGCTCTCGCCGGGCGAGCGCGGTTACGCGGCCGTGCGCACGGCGGAGCGCGGCACCCACCAGGGACATGTCGTCCGCAGCCTGTCCGTGGCGGCGGACCCCGCGCACTACGGGGTCACCTTCGGTGCGGCCACGGTGGGCATGGACCGCGGGATCCGGGTGTGGGAGCCGGTGACCACCCTGTGGCACACCTCGCGAGGCGCGGCGGACCGGGCCCTGGCCTCGGCGACGCGCTGAGCGTACGGGGGCGGGGAGCCGCGGCCGTTACGGCTGTGGCTCCCCGCCCCGCATACACGCTAGAGCGTGACCGTGCCCGTCCCCTCCGCCGTGACTCCTGTCGCCTCCGCGACCACCCGGTACGGGCGGTCCGTGCCCTCGGAGGTGACGGTCAGGGCCTCCCCGTCCCGCACCACCCGGAACGCGGCGGCGGTCGCGCCCGTCAGGCCCGGCACCGTGACGGTCGTGCTCCCGCCGGTGGAATCGGCGGCCGCGCCGCCGAAGACCCGCAGCGTGAGCCCGTCCAGCCAGTCGCCGTCGGGGCGCTGGTCGTCCGCGCCCCAGGGAAGCACCGCACCCGGACGCACCAGGACCGGCAGGCTGTCGAAGCCGTGGGTCTCGTGGCGCCAGACCGGCCCGGTGACGGTCTCACCGGTCAGCAGGACGGTCCAGGTGCCCTCGGGGACGTAGTACTCGACCTGCCCGTCCTCCGTGAAGACGGGCGCGACCAGCAGGTCCGGTCCGAGCATGTACTGGCGGTCCAGCATCCGCGTCGTCGGGTCGCCGGGGAACTCCAGCAGCATGGGACGCATCACCGGGACGCCCGTGCGGTGGGCGGTAGTGGCTGCCCCGTACAGATACGGCATCAGCCGGTGCTTGAGCAGGGTGAACTTCCGGGCGACGTCCACCGCCTCCTCGCCGAACGCCCACGGCACCCGGTAGGACACGTTGCCGTGCAGCCGGCTGTGCGAGGACATCAGGCCGAAGGCGAGCCAGCGCTTGAAGACCGCCGGATCGGGCGTGCCCTCGAAGCCGCCGATGTCATGGCTCCAGAAGCCGAAGCCGGACAGCGAGAGCGAGAGGCCGCCGCGCAGCGACTCGGCCATCGCGGTGAACGAGGCGAAGCAGTCGCCGCCCCAGTGCACGGGGAACTGCTGGCCGCCGGCCGTGGCCGAGCGGGCGAAGAGCACCGCCTCGCCGTGGCCCCGCTCCTTCTCCAGGAGTTCGAAGACCGTGCGGTTGTAGATCTGTGCGTAGTAGTTGTGCATCCTCTCCGGGTCGGAGCCGTCGTGCCAGACGACGTCGGTGGGGATGCGCTCGCCGAAGTCCGTCTTGAAGCAGTCGACGCCCTGGTCGAGCAGCGCCCGCAGTTTGCTGTTGTACCACTCGCACGCGGCGGGGTTGGTGAAGTCGACGAGGGCCATGCCGGGCTGCCACAGGTCCCACTGCCAGACGTCGCCGTTCGCCCTGCGCACCAGGTAGCCGAGTTCGGCGCCCTCCGCGAACAGGGCCGACTTCTGGGCGATGTACGGGTTGATCCACATGCTGATCCGCAGGCCGCGTTCCTTGAGCCGGGCCAGCATGCCCTCCGGATCGGGGAAGACGTCCGGATCCCACAGGAAGTCCGACCACTGGTACTCGCGCATCCAGAAGCAGTCGAAGTGGAAGACGGAGAGCGGGATGTCGCGCTCCGCCATGCCGTCGACGAACGAGGTGACGGTCTCCTCGTCGTACGAGGTGCAGAACGAGGTGGTGAGCCAGAGACCGAACGACCAGGCCGGCGGCAGCGCGGGGCGGCCGGTGAGCGCGGTGTACCGGGCCAGCACCTCCTTGGGCGTGGGCCCGGCGACGATGTAGTACTCCAGCGTCTGGTCCTCGACGCTGAACTGCACCTGGCCCACCGACTCCGAGCCGACCTCGAAGGAGACCTTGCCGGGGTGGTTGACGAAGACGCCGTAGCCGCGCGACGAGAGGTAGAACGGAATGTTCTTGTAGGCCAGTTCGCTGCTGGTGCCGCCGTCCGCCTGCCAGATGTCGACGGTCTGGCCGTTCTTGACGTACGGGGTGAAGCGCTCGCCGAGGCCGTAGACGTTCTCGCCGACGTCCAGGGCGAGTTGGGCGACCATGTGGTGGGCGCCGTCCGGAGTGGTCGCGAAGGCGGTGCCCTTGGCGTCGACACCGGTGAGGCACCGGCCGTCGGCGTCGAGGAAGGCCAGGCCCCACGGGCCGTCGCCGTCCATGCGCAGGGTCAGCGGACCGCTGGTCAGTTCGGTGACCGCTCCGTCCCGCCGGGTGCGGGCCCCGGCGGCTGCCGGGTCGAGGCCGGGGAGGACGAAGTCGGGCCCGTGCTGTGCCTTTCCGGCGTGATGGGTGGTGCGCACGCCGATGATTCCCTCGGCCGGGGAGAAGCATTCGACGGTGATGAGCGGGGAGTTGAGGGTGTCACCGCGTGCGGCGACGTGCTTGACCGACGCGTAGGCGGTGAACCGGTCGGCGCCGACGCGCAGATCGCGGATCTCGGTCGCGTAGGAGGCGTGTACGCCCTCTCGCATGAGCCAGAAGCCGTCGGTGAACTTCATGCGGACTCCTTGCCGGGGGCAACTGGAGGGACGGGGACAGGGGTGCGGACGGTGCGGCTCATGCGCCGTCACCGGTGAAGGCGATCCGGGCCAGACGCACCGAGCCGCGCAGGGTGACGCGCAGATCGGCGGTGCCGGAGGTGTTCAGAGCGGCCCGCACGGTGCGGTAGTCGTACGGCCCGTCGGTGGCGGCGACCGGGACGGTGACCGTGGCGTCCGCGACGGAGATCAGTACGGCTCCCTCCCCCGCCGCGGAGACCTCGACACTGCTTGCTCCGGCGGCGAAGCCGCAGCGGCGGTAGAGGAGTTCGTTGCTTCCGGTGACGGCGGTGACCGCGTCGCCGTCCGACTTCGTCCGGTCGACGATCTCGGTGCCCAGCTGCTCGTCGTAGTCGGCGGCTTCCAGACCGCGGGTCAGGACGGGTCGCGGTGCGGCGGGTTCGCCGTCGACCTCGACGACGGCGACGATCCGGATGTCCGTGCTCGACGCGCCCGCCTGGATCTCGTACGTGCCCGGCTCGACGGTCCAGCGGCCGTGCGCCACGTCCCAGTGGCCGAGCTCGGTGACGGGGACGAGGAAGTCGACGCGCTCAGCCGCGCCGGGCGCCAGGTGCAGCCTGTGGTGCCCTGCCAGCTGGCGCAGCGGCCGGACGACGGACGGGTTCACCGCGCGCACGTACAGCTGGGCGACCTCGTCGGCTGCCACGGCCCCGGTGTTGGTGACGGTCAGCGAGACCCTCAGCAGGTCTCCGTCGCGCTCCGCGTTCAAGGCGCTGTAGGTGAACGCGCTGTACGAGAGGCCGTGGCCGAACGGGTAGAGCGGGGCGCCCTCGTAGTAGAGGTAGGTCTGCCGGGATCCGATGATGTCGTAGTCCAGCAGGCCGGGCAGCTCCGCGTCGGAGGTGTACCAGGTCTGCGGCAGCCGCCCGGCCGGGGATACGTCACCCGCGAGGACGCGGGCGAGCGCGGTGCCGGCGGCCTGGCCGCCGTGCGCGGTCCACAGCAGTGCGGGGAGCGTGGCCGCCGCGTCGGTGAGGGCGTACGGGTAGGCGGAGGTGACCGCGAGGACGGTGCGCGGGTTGGCGGCGTGGGCGGCGCGCCACAGGCGTTCCTGCTGGGCGGGGAGGTCGAGGGTGGTGCGGTCCTCGGTCTCGCGGCCGTTGATGTGCGCGTCGTTTCCGGCCACGACGATGACGACGTCGGCTGCGGCTGCGGCGCGGGCGACGGCGTCCTCGCCACGTTCGGTCACCTGCATCTCGAAGACCGTTCCGGCGGCTTCCGCGGTGCCGGAGATTTCCTCCGCGGGGGCGGCAACCTTTACGCCGTCGGCGGCGACAGACACATACCTACCCGTTCCCACGTGCAGAAGGCGGTGACCGCCGGCATGATCCTCCACCGCTTCCCACCGGAACGTCTCCTGGACGATCCAGCCGCCCGGCTCGTCCGCGGAGGCACGTACGAAGCCGTCCTCGGCGACGGACAGATAGCGGCCGGCCGGTTCCCGCAGGGTGATCACGCCGTTGCCCCAGTCGACGAGCGCCAGCTCGGACGGGGTGTCGCCGCACGTCAGCGGCGGAAGGTCGGTGCGGCCCGCGAGCAGCGCCGGGTCGAGGGCGCCTTCCGCGCCGCGCACGGGCTCCTGGTTCGGGTCCGCCGCGGGAATCCGGAGCCAGCC
Source organism: Streptomyces sp. NPDC050422 (assembly GCF_044458665.1). Lineage (NCBI taxonomy): Bacteria > Bacillati > Actinomycetota > Actinomycetes > Kitasatosporales > Streptomycetaceae > Streptomyces > Streptomyces sp. NPDC050422. Next base: position 43,105 of record NZ_JBITIE010000013.1, on the reverse strand, counting down.
GTCCGCGCACTTCAGCCGGACCAGGTCGACGCCCTCCGCGTGGACGATGTGCTCCGCGCCGAAGCGTTCCCGCAGTCCGTCGAGCGGGGTGGAGCGGTGGATGAGCGTGCCGCTGTACCAGTCGAGCTTGCACGCGTCCGCGAGGAGACCGACGACGGCGACGGTCCTTCCGGCGGCGGGGTCCAGCGGCAGCAGGCCGTCGTTCTTGAGCAGCACGACCGCCTGCTCGGCGGCCTCCAGGGCGAGCGCCCTGTGGTTCTCGGTGTCGAAGTCCGTGGTGTGCGCGTACGGGTCGAGCGCGGGGTCGAACTCGCCGAGTGCGAAGCGCAGTTCGAGCAGGCGCCGGACGGCGGTGTCGATGTCGTGGTCGTCGAGGAGGCCCTGCTCCAGGGCGCCGCGGATGCGGCCGGTCATGATGCCGGAGTCCTGGCCGTGGTCGGTGAAGCTGTCGACGCCGGCACGCAGGGAGGCGGCCGTCGCCTCCTCGTGGGTTTCGAAGTAGTGCTCGGAGTCGACGAGGTTGGACGGCGCCCCGGCGTCGGAGCAGACGACCAGCGACCGGTCGGTCCAGGCGCGCAGCTGCTGCGACAGGTGCGGCGAGACATGGTTGGGACGCCCGTTGACCAGGTTGTACGCCGGCATGACACCGGCCACCGCGCCCGCCTGCACGGCGTCGCGGAAGGCCTTGAGGTCGTACTCGTGCAGGACCCGCGGGCGGACCGAGGACGAGGAGGTGTCGCGGTCGGTCTCGTTGTTGTGGGCGAGCCAGTGCTTGAGGACGGGGGCGGTCCGCCAGTACAGCGGGTGGTCGCCGCGCAGTCCCCGGGTATACGCGACCGCGATGGCCGAGGTCAGTCCGGCGTCCTCGGAGTACCCCTCCTCGCCGCGCCCCCAGAGCGGGTTGCGCAGCAGATTCACGGTCGGGGCCCAGACGTTGAGGCCGACGCGGTCGTCCTGGGCGCGCTTGGCGCGGACCTCGTTACCGACGGCCTCGCCGACCCGGCGCACCAGTTCGGCGTTCCACGTGGCGCCGAGCCCCACGGCCTGTGGGAACACCGTCGCCGGACCCATCCAGGCCACACCGTGCAGGGCCTCCTGGCCGGTCCGGAAGGCGCCGAGACCGAGCCGGTCGACCGCCGGTGCGAACTGGTGCAGCATCGCGATGCGCTCGTCGAGAGTGAGCCGCTGGAGCAGATCGTCGACGCGCTCGGCGAAGGGCAGCTGCGGGTCGCGGAAGGGCTGCGGTTGTTCCGTCACGTGCGGGTCCCCTTGGAGAGGTGGGAGGTATTCCGGTGCCAGTGCCTCGCACGAGCGCCCGAGGAGCCTCGGAAGATCTTTCGAAGCGCTTCGATGCTCGGTGGCCAACCCCGCGCATGTCAAGGGCTCGCGTGCGACCTCCGTACCCGACAGCCCCCCAATGCGCCAGGAAACGGTTCGGAAACAGGTCGGAGGAATGTGGAAACGGACTCTTGTGCGGCCGTGCCCCTTCACTTAACCTCGCTGCAACATCGAAGCGCTTCGACGGAGCTTCGATGGGGCGCCCGGCGCCCGTGATCCTCCCGGGACGGCGACAGCTCCTGCCGCCTCCCTGTTGAACCGCTTCACCTGCGGCCGGTCACGCCGGCTCAGTCAGCAACGCTCCACCTCAGACACAGGAACCGAACGGCGGTCGCCCGCCACGTGTCGTCCTGGTGCGCCTCGAAGGGTTGACGCAATGACGCCGAATTCCACCCCCTCCTCCACGGCTCCCAGCCGGAGAAGCTTCCTCGCCACGGGCGCGGTCGCCGCTGTCGCCGTGGCCGGCGGGGTACCGCTGCTCGCCGCGTGCGGCGGCTCCGGTTCAGGTTCAGGGAGCAAGGAGGGCACGACCACGGGCAAGGCGCTCAAGAAGGTCGTACCGTCCTATGCTCCGCTGAACCTGGTCCAGCCCGACGTCGCGGGCGTCAACGGTTCGAGCCCCGGCTTCACCAAGCTCCCCGACCCGCTGGTCGTCTCCGTGAAGTCGGTCCCGGGCAAGGGGTCGTCGTTCCGCGTCATGACGCCGCTGTGGGGCACCGTCCCGAAGAAGAACAACCCGTACTACACGGCGGTCGACAAGGCGGTCGGCGCGACGCTCAACTTCGACCCGCAGGACGGCAACACGTACCAGGACAAGATCGGCGCGGTCCTCGCCGGTTCGGACATCCCGGACGTCATGACGATCCCCGGCTGGAACATGCAGGGGCAGATCCGCAACGCGATCACCGCCAAGTTCGCGGACCTGTCCCCCTACCTGGCGGGCGACGCCGCCAAGAAGTACCCGAACCTGGCGAACATTCCGACGGGTGCCTGGCAGTACTCCGTCTTCGGCGGCAAGCTGCGCGGCCTGCCCATGCCGACCTCGATCATCGGCAACGCGCTCTTCTACCGCAAGGACCTGATCGGCTCCGGGGCCGTACCGGCCAGCGCCGACGACCTGCTGGCCTTCGGCAAGGAGCACACCGCCCCCAAGCAGAAGGTCTGGGCGTTCGACGACCTCTGGACCTGCATCCAGATGATCTTCGGTGTGCTCCCCGACGCGCCGCACTACTGGCAGCTGGAGAACGGCAAGCTGGTCCACAAGATCGAGACGAAGGAGTACCGCGAGGCGCTCGCCTTCGCCCGCAAGCTCCACGACGGCGGGTACGTCCACCCGGACGCCGAGGCCGGCAAGGACGCCGACGCCAAGATCCGCTTCACCAGCGGTCACACCGTGATGTACAACGACGGCACCGGTGGCTGGAAGGGCATGGTCACCGAACAGCAGGCAGGCAACCCGAAGTTCGACATGCAGGCACTCGACTTCTTCAGCGCCGACGGCGGCAAGCCGACCCTGTGGCAGTCCGACCCGGCCAGCATCTTCACCTTCCTGAGCAAGAAGCTCCCCAAGGAGAAGATCGAGGAGTTCCTCGCGATCGCCGACTACGCCGCCGCACCGTACGGCACCGAGGAGTTCATGCTCACCAACTACGGCGTCAAGGACACCCACTACACGATCAAGGACGGAACCCCGACCTACACCCCGCAGGGTGTCCAGGAGGCACAGCCCTCCACCTTCCTGTTCCTCGCCTCACCTCCCCACGTCATCGCCTACCCGGACCAGCCGCAGCTGGCCAAGGACTACGCCGGCTGGATGGCGCGCCAGGCCCCGAACACCAAGAAGCCCCTGTTCTTCGGCATGCAGGTCGTCGAACCGCAGCGGTACGCCTCCCTCTACACGCCGTTCGACGACCTCCAGAAGGACATCCGCCGCGGCCGCAAGAAGGTCAGCGACATCGACGAGGCCGTGAACACCTGGAAGAAGAGCGGCGGCGACAAGCTGCGCGCCTGGTACCAGGACGTTCTCGACAAGAACGGCTCCGGCAACTGACGCGTACGACGCGCACCAACCGTACGCAGCACAGCACAAGGGCCGCCGGGCGCACGAAGTCCGGCGGCCGGGGCGGAGAGCACGACATGGGGAGCACACGGTGAAGCCACGGGCCACGGTCACGACCGACCCGGACCGCACCTCCGACGGGGCCGACGCCCCGGCCGGCGGCGGCAGTGAGGGCCGGGACGGAAGCGGCACACGGACGGACAGGTCCCGCGCGATCGGCACGCGCGGACCCCGTACGGCGAAGAAGGCGAAGAAGGGGTCGGCGAAGAGCGGGCCAACGGGAACCGGACCGCAGCTCGGCGGCATCACCTGGCGCCAACGGCTGTACCGCGACCGCACCCTGGTGCTCATGACGTTGCCGGCCATCGCGCTGTTGCTGATCTTCAACTACATCCCGTTGCTCGGGAACATCGTGGCCTTCCAGGACTACGACGTGTATGACCTGGGCATCACCGGCAGCCCCTTCGTCGGCTTCGACAACTTCACCCGGATCTTCGAGGACTACCGCTTCTGGGAAGTCCTCATCAACACCCTGGTCATCTTCGTCACCCAGCTCGTCCTCTTCTTCCCCATCCCGATCGCCATCGCGCTGCTCCTCAACACGATCATGAGCGCGCGGGTCCGGGCCTGGGTCCAGGCAGTCGTCTATCTGCCCCACTTCTTCTCGTGGGTGCTCGTCGTCACCGTGTTCCAGCAGATGTTCGGCGGTGCGGGACTCGTCGCCCAGTGGGCGCGCGACCACGGTCACGAGGGCTTCGACCTGATGACCAACCCGGGCTTCTTCAAGTTCCTGGTCTCCGCCCAGGCCGTGTGGAAGGACGCCGGCTGGGGTGTCATCGTCTTCCTCGCCGCGCTCGCCGCCGTCAACACCGATCTGTACGAGGCCGCCGCCGTCGACGGCGCGGGCCGCTGGCGCCGGATGTGGCACGTCACGCTGCCCGCCCTGCGTCCGGTCATCGCGCTCCTGCTCGTCCTGCGGGTGGGCAGCGCGCTCAACCTCGACTTCGAGCAGATCCTGCTCCAGCGCGATCAGGTCGGCTCCGGGGCTTCGGAAATCCTGGACACCTACATCTGGTGGACAGGCATCAAAACCGGCGACTTCGGCTACGCGGCCGCCGCCGGCGTCTTCAAGGGACTGTTCAGCGTCGCCATGGTGCTGGGTGCCAACAAGGTCGCCCACATGCTGGGCGAGCAGGGGGTGTACTCCAAGAAATGACAACTCTCCTGGAACTTGAGAAGGACCCGGCAGAGCCCGCGCCGCGCGCGGAGACTCCGCTCCAGCGCGCCCTGCGGATGGAACCCCGGCCCGTGTGGGAGGAGGAGCCGACCAAGGCTGGTCTCGCCTTCAAGGGGGTCGGGCTGGTCGCGATCTGCGCGATCGTGATCATCCCGATCTGGGTGGTGCTCGTCACCAGCCTCTCGGACACGAAGGCGATCAACGACGCGGGCGGCCTGGTCGTCTGGCCGAAGAGCATCACCTTCGTCGCGTACAAGGAACTCCTCAGCGGTGGCGCGGTGACCCGCGCGGCCGCCGTGAGCGTCGGCCTCACGGTCGTCGGCACGGTGGTCAGCATGGTCGTCTCGATCCTCTGCGCGTACGGGCTCAGCCGCCGCGACTCGTACGCCCACCGTCCGCTGCTGATGACCCTGATGGCGACGATGTTCTTCGGCGCCGGCCTCATTCCCACGTACCTGCTGGTCACGGGCATCGGGCTGAGCGACAGCTACTGGTCGATGATCCTGCCCAGTGCGATCAGCGTCTTCAACGTGCTGGTGCTGCGCGGCTTCTTCATGGACACCGCGCCGGAACTCATCGACGCGGCCCGCATCGACGGCGCCGGCGAGTGGCGCATCCTGCTCCAGATCATCATGCCGCTGTCGCGTGCCGTGATCGCCGTCATCTCGCTGTTCTACGCGGTGGGCTACTGGAGCCAGTGGTTCAACGCGATGCTCTACATCCAGGACAGCGACAAGTACCCGCTGCAGATGATCCTTCGCCAGTTGGTCCTCCAGCACCAGGTGCCCCCGGGGGCCATGGGCGCGGCGGTCAGCAGCGGCGCGATCAACAGCCTCGCCGTGCAGATGGCGGTCATGATCCTCGCGCTGATCCCGGTCGCCGTCCTGTCCCCGTTCGTCCAGAAGCACTTCCAGAAGGGCATGCTCACCGGCGCCGTGAAGGGCTGATCCGCGGCACGGCCCCCGCTCGGGGCCGCCTCGCGGGCTTCCCGGGACCGGCCCCCGCTCTTTCGTCCCCTCCCCCTTGTCCGGAAGGTGTTCTCGCCATGCGCGCTTCCTCCTCGCCCACGCCCAGTCGCAGAACCGTGCTCGCGGGAGCTGCCGTCGCCGCGGCCTCAGTGGCCCTGCCGGCCGCAGGCCCCGCCGCGGCCGCGTCGAAGCACCACTCGGACGCCGCCTCCGAGCCCCACCGCTGGCGGACCGCCGCGATCGGCGGGACGGGATTCGTCACCGGCGTGCTGTTCCACCCGTCGGTCAAGGGCCTGGCCTACGCCCGTACCGACATCGGCGGCGCCTACCGCTGGGATGGGCGCAAGGCCCGCTGGACGCCGCTCACCGACCACCTCGGCTGGGACGACTGGAACCTGCTCGGCATCGAGGCCCTGGCCGTCGACCCGGCGCACCCGGACCGCCTCTACCTGGCCTGCGGCACGTACGCCCAGTCCTGGGCGAGCCCCGGTGCGGTGCTCCGCTCCGAGGACCGGGGTGCGACGTGGCAGCGGGCCGACCTGACGGTGCGTCTGGGGGCCAACGAGGAAGGGCGAGGCGCCGGCGAGCGGCTGCTCGTGGATCCCCGGGACAGCGACACGCTCTGGCTCGGCACGCGGCACGACGGGCTGCTGCGCTCCACCGACCGGGGCGCGACCTGGGCTCCGGCCGACTTTCCCGCGACCGCGTCGGCGAGCGGCCAGGGCGTGACGTTCCTCGCCGCGGCCGGCCGGGCGGTGTACGCGGGCTGGGGCGACGGAGGCAGCGCGCTCTACCGGACGGACGGTTCGGGTGGCTGGGAGGCCGTACCCGGGCAGCCGGCCGGGAGCGCGGCGGCGAAGGTGCCGGTCCGGGCCGCGTACGACGCCCCCGGCCGGGCGCTGTACGTCACCTACGCGGACGCGCCGGGCCCGGGCGGCCAGTCCGACGGGTCGGTCCACCGGCTCGACACGGTGACGGACACCTGGAGCGAGGTGACCCCGGTGAAGCCGGACGCCGCGGCCGGTGACGGCTTCGGGTACGGCGGTGTCGCGGTCGACGCGCGCCGCGCCGGCACCCTCGTCGTCACGACCAACAACCGCTGGTCGCAGATCGACACGGTGTTCCGCTCCACCGACGCGGGCGCCACCTGGACCTCCCTGAAGGACACCGCGGTCCTCGACGTCGCGGAGACCCCCTATCTGCGCTGGGGCGGCGAGTCGGCCAAGTTCGGCTGGTGGATCCAGGCCGTGGCCGTCGACCCGTTCGACTCGCGGCACATCGTGTACGGGACCGGCGCGACGATCTTCGGCACCCGCGACCTCGTCCACTGGGCCCCGGAGATCCGAGGGCTCGAAGAGACGTCGGTACGGTTCCTGATCGCCCCGCCCGGAAAGGGCGCCCGCCTCCTGAGCGGCCTGGGCGACATCGGAGTCATGTACCACGACTCGCTGACGGCCTCCCCCTCGCGCGGCATGGCGTCGAACCCGGTCTTCGGCACGGCCACCGGCCTCGCCCTGGCCACGCTCAAGCCCTCGTACGTCGTACGGACGGGCTGGCCTTCGGGCTCGACGTCCGCCGGGGCGTCCTCGGACGACGGCGGCCGCACCTGGCAGCCGTTCGCCGCCCAGCCGGAGATCGCCGCCTCGGCCCCCGGGCCGGTCGCGGTCTCCGCCGACGGGGCGGTCCTGCTCTGGTCGTTCGTCCACTGGGACGGCACCAAGTACCCGGCCCACCGCTCCACCGACGGCGGTGCGAGCTGGACCGAGATCGCCACCTTCCCCAAGGGGGGAGCCCCGGTCGCCGATCCGCTCGATCCTCGCCGCTTCTACGTCTACGACACGGACACCGGAGCGGTCTTCCACTCCGCCGACGGCGGGGCGACGTTCGCCCGCGGCGCGGCCGGACTCCCCTCCGGCGACGTGCAGTTCAAGATCGCGGCGGCGCCCGGCCGCAGCGGCGACCTGTGGCTCTCCGCGAAGGACAACGGACTGTTCCGCTCGACGGACGGCGGGCTGACGTTCACGCCGGTGGCCGGCTGCCAGGCCTCGCACGCCCTGGGCTTCGGCAAGGCCGCGCCGGTCACGGGCCGCAAGCGCCCGGGCGCGGGCTACCCGGCGGTCTTCCAGACGGGCCGGGTCTCCGCGACGCACGACGGCGTGGCGGTGCTGCGCTCGGACGACGCGGGTGCCACCTGGGTCCGGATCAACGACGACTCCCACCAGTGGGGCTGGACCGGCGAAGTCATCACCGGCGACCCCCGCGTCCACGGCCGTGTCTATCTGGGCACCAACGGCCGCGGCATCCAGTACGCAGAACCCGAATAAGGAAGAAGAGACGCCATGCCGTCCCTGCGCGACGCAGCCCGTGGCCGCATCCTCTTCGGAGGCGACTACAACCCCGAGCAATGGCCCGAGGAGGTGTGGGAGGACGACGCCCGGCTGATGAAGGAGGCCGGGGTCAACTCCGTCACCCTCGGCGTCTTCTCCTGGGCGAAGATCGAACCACGCCCAGGTGCCAGGGAGTTCGGCTGGCTGGACCGGCTGATGGACCTGATGCACGCCCACGGCATCGGCGTCGTGCTGGCCACCCCGACCGCGTCCCCGCCGCCGTGGATGGGGGCGCGGCACCCGGAGACCCTGCCGCGCACGGAGGACGGCTCGGTCGTCTGGTACGGCTCGCGCCAGCAGTTCTGCGCCAGCTCCCCCGTCTACCGGCGCTACGCCGCGGCCCTCACCGAGGACCTCGCGGCGCGGTACGCGGACCATCCGGCGCTCACCGTGTGGCACATCAACAACGAGTACTGCACCCACTGCTGGTGCGACGAGACCGCCGCACACTTCCGCCGGTGGCTGCGCACCCGTTACGTCACGGTCGACGCGCTCAACGAGGCGTGGGGGACGGCGTTCTGGAGCCAGCGCTACGACTCCTGGACGGAGATCCTGCCGCCGCGCAAGACGCAGTACATGAAGAACCCGGCGCAGGTGCTGGACTTCAAGCGGTTCACCTCCGACGCGCTCATGGAGTGCTACGTCGCGGAGCGCGACATCGTGGCCCGGCACACTCCGCGCATTCCGGTGACGACGAACTTCATGCCGCTGTGGTCGGGCCAGGACGCCTGGGCCTGGTCGGCCGAGGAGGACATCGTCTCCGTCGACATCTATCCGGACCCCAGGGATCCGCAGGGCGGCCAGTACAACGCGATGCTCGCCGACATGACGCGCTCGCAGGCCGCAGGCCCGTGGATGCTGATGGAACAGGCGGCGGGTCCGGTCAACTGGCGGGGCGTCAACCACCCCAAGCCCGAGGGCCTGAACCGGCTCTGGTCACTGCAGGCCGTGGCGCGCGGCGCCGATGCCATCTGCTACTTCCAGTGGCGGCAGTCCCGGCAGGGCTCGGAGAAGTTCCACTCCGGGATGCTCACCCACGCCGGCGAACAGGGCCGCACCTTCCGCGAGGTCAAGCGGCTGGGCGCGGAACTCGCCACGATCGGCCCGGCCGTCGGCGGCAGCGACGTGCCGGCCGACGTGGCGATCCTGCACGACTGGGACGCGTGGTGGGCGGGCGCACAGGAGGGCAGGCCGTCCTCGCTGCTGGACTACACCGAGGTCGTGCAGCGCTGGCACCGGGCCCTGTGGGAGAACGGTGTGGTCACCGAGTTCGCCCGCCCGGAGGCCGACCTGAGCCGGTTCAAGGCCGTCGCCGTTCCGCATCTGTATCTGCTCAGCGACGCCTCGATCGACAATCTGGTGGCGTACGCGCAGGGCGGCGGGACGCTGGTCTGCGGCTTCTTCAGCGGGATCGCGGACTTGGACGACCGCATCAGGCCGGGCGGCATGGACGCGCGGCTGCGTGAACTGTTCGGGATCCGCACGCTCCACGAGTGGTGGCCGCTGGACGCGGGCTCGGCCGTGGCGTGTGACGGCTTCGACGGCACCCTGTGGTCGGAGGAACTGGAGGCCGCGGAGGGCACCGAGGTGGTGGCCGCGTACCGCGACGGCGAACTGGCCGGGCTGCCGGCGGTGCTGCGCAGGGGCAGGGCCCGCTATCTGTCGACGCTGCCCACGCCGGTGGCGCTGCGCGGGCTGCTCGGTGACGTGGTCCGGGAGGCCGGCGTGGAGCCGGTCCTGGCCGGCCTGCCCGACGGCGTGGAGGCGGTCCGCCGCGGCGACCTGCTCTTCCTGCTCCACCACGGGCGGGACACCGTCTCCGTGGCCGTGCCGGGCACCCACGAGGACCTGCTGACCGGCGAGAAGGCGGTCGACCGGGTGGAGCTGGGCCGCCACGGCGTGGCCGTGCTGCGGAGCGCCGCTCCATGACCGACCGCACCCACATCGACGGCACGTGGGAGCCGCGCCCCGCCGCCCGCTGGGAGGACGCCTTCCTCGGCGGCAACGGCCGGCACGGGGCGATGGTGTACGGGGACCCGGCCGACGACCGGGTCATCGTCAACCACCACACCCTCGTCCGGCCCAACGGCAGCGAGCACCTGCGTCCGCCCGAGCTCGCGGGCCGGCTGGACCGGCTGCAGAGCGCGCTGCTGGCCGGGGACACCACGGCCGCCGAGGCGTTCGGGGCGGGGCGGCCGCTGGTGTGGGTGCAGCCCTTCCACCCGGCGTTCCAGACCAGGATCCGGCCCGTCCCCGACGCGTCACCCGTCCCCGACGGCTCGGAACCACCCCCGGGCTACCGCCGTACGGTCGACTTCACCACGGGTGAGATCACGGCCGTGTGCGAGGGCCGGCACAGTCAGGTCTTCGTCTCCCGCGCCGACGACGTGATCGTGCAGTACGTCACCGGCCCCGGGCTCGCGGTGGACCTGGTCCTGGACCACGCGCTGCCGGGCGCCCCGCCGCGCCTGGCCGTCGGGCGCAGCACCGTGCTGACGCCCGGCGGCGGCCGGCTGTCGCTGCGGGTGGGCTACCCGGACAGCGAACTCGCCTACACCGGGGTGACCGTGATCCGGGCGGACGGCGGCAAGGTGTCCGTCGCGGGCGAGGGAATCAGGATCGAGGGGGCCCGGAGCCTCCTGCTCCTCACCCGGGTACAGCGCCACGCGGGCAGCCTGGACCTCGCGGCGGAGTGCGCCGCGCTGCCGCAGGACGACTACCCGGCACTGCTCGCCCGGCACCGCGCCCTGCACACCCCTGCCTTCCGGCGGGCCTCCCTGACCCTCGACGCAGATCCGGACGAACGCGCTTTGCCGGGCAGCGAGTTGCTACAGCGACCGAGCAGCCCCGCACTGCTGGAACGGCTGTTCGCGGCGGGGCGCTACCACCTGTACTCGGCCTCCGGCGTCCTGCCGCCCCGGCTGACCGGCCTGTGGACGGGCGACTGGGACACCGCCTGGTCCGGGGCGTTCACCACCAACGCCAACCTCAACCTCCAGATCGCCTCGGCGGCCGCCGCCTCGCTGCCCGAGGTGTCCCAGGCCCATGCCGCTCTGGTGTACGGGCAGTTGGCCGACTGGCGGGACAACGCCCGGGCGCTCTTCGGTGCACGGGGCCTCGTCGCCCCGTCCCACACGGACGGCGAGTCCGGCCACACCCGCCACTACCAGCGCGCCTACCCGCTACACCTGTGGACGGCCGGTGCGGACTGGCTCCTTGAGCCGCTGATCGAGCACGCCGAGACGAGCGGGGCGACGGACCCCCGGCTCGTGGGCGCGCTGCACGAAACCGCCCTGTTCTACGAGGACTTCCTGACCCGCGCCGCTCCGGACGGCACGGTGGCGATCGTTCCCTCGTACTCGCCGGAGAACCGGCCGGCCAACGCGAGCTGGGGGACGGTCAACGCGACGATGGACCTCGCGGCGGCCCGTCACGCGCTCACCGCGTCGGCCGACCGCTCCCCCACCTCCGCGTCCTCGGCCCGGCGCCGGGCGCTCGCGGACCGGCTCCCGGCCTACCGGGTCAACAAGGACGGCGCGCTCGCCGAGTGGGCGTGGCCGGGGCTGGAGGAGACGTACGACCACCGCCACCTCAGCCACCTCTACCCGGTGTGGCCGCTGGACGCGATCAATCCGTACGACACCCCGGAGCTCGCGACCGCCGCGCACCGCGCACTGGAGCTGCGCGGATCGGAGAACGACTCCGCCCACGGCCATCTGCACCATGCGCTGATCGCCGCACGACTGCGGGACGGCGCACGTGTCTCGGCGGCACTGGAGGCCGTACTGGCGGGCGACTTCTTCCACGACTCGCTGATGAGCGCCCACTACCCGTCCCGCAACGTCTACAACGCGGACGCCGCCCACGCACTGCCCGCGGCGGTCATCGAGTCGCTCGTCCAGTCGACACCCCACCGGCTGGTCCTGCTGCCCGCACCCCTGACCGGCTGCCCGAGCGGCGAACTACGCGGTGTGCGAACCCGGTTCGGCGCCGCGCTGGATCTGCGCTGGTTCGCCGACGGCACCGCGACCGCGGTGCTCCGTCCCGCCCGTGACGCCCGGATCGACCTCCGCACGGGTGACGGGCACACCTTCACCGATGCCTCCGCCGGAACACCGCCGGCCCCGCTGGAGCTGACGGCCGGCGTGGACCGCGTCCTCGAACTGGGGCCACGGTAGCGCTCCCCCACACCATGGAAGGACAACCATGGCACCACGTACCCGCACCCTCAGCAGGTTCGTTCTGGCCCCGGCAACGGCGGTCGCGGCCCTCATCGGCTTCGCCGCCGCCCCGGGCTGAGCCGTACGCACAAGAAGCCGGCCCCCGCTCGGGGACCGGCTCGTGTCCACGCTGTCGCCGTCCGCTACCGCGGGGCGGGCCCGGTGCTCTCCCGTACCGTCAACTCCGGTGCCAGCAACTCGACTTCGTCCGTTCCGCGACCGGAGAGCTTGGCGACGACCTGCTCGACCGAGCGGCGCCCCATCTCCTGCGCGGGGATGGCGACGGAGGTGAGCCGCACCGAGGCCTGGGAGGCCACCTGCTCGGGGCAGATCGCGACCACGGACACGTCCTCGGGCACGGCCCGGCCCTGCTGCCGCAGGAGGTTGAGCAGCGGCTCCACCGCCGACTCGTTCTGCACGATGAACCCGGTGGTGCCGGGGCGCTCGTCGAAAATCCGCGACAGAGTCTGCGCCATCGCCGGGTAACCACCCTCGCAGGGGCGGTGCAGCACACGCACGCCGGTCTCCTGCGCCTTGGCTCGTATGCCGTCGACCGTCCGCTCGGCGAATCCGGTGTGCCGCTCGTACACCGCGGCCGCCTCGCCGATCACGGCGACCTCGCGGTGGCCGAGACCGGCGAGGTGTTCCACGCAGAGCGCCCCGGTGGCCTCGAAGTCGAGGTCCACACAGGTCAGCCCGTCGGTGGCGGCGGGGAGTCCGATGAACACGGCGGTCCGGTCGGTGTCACGCAGCAGCGGCAGCCGCTCGTCGTGGAGCTCGACGTCCATGAGGATCATCGCGTCGGCGAGCGAGCTCCCGGCGATGCGCCGCACCGCCGCGGGCCCCTCCTCGCCGGTGAGGAGGAGGACGTCGTAGCCGTGGGTGCGGGCCGTGGTGGCGACCGCGATGGCGATCTCCATCATCACGGGGACGTACATGTCGGTGCGCAGAGGCACCATGAGCGCGATGATGTTCGACCGGCTGCTGGCGAGCGCCCGCGCACCGGCGTTGGGGTGGTAGCCGAGCTGCTGGATGCTCAGCTCCACCCGCTCCCGGGTGGTCACCGAGATGGACCGCTTCCCGCTGAGGACATAGCTCACCGTGCTCGCGGAGACTCCGGCGTGCTGCGCGACCTCGGCAAGGGTGACCATTCAGCTCTCCATCAAGGGACGTCGTCGGACAGCGGCGCGGAGACCGGCCTGAACCGGCAGTTCCGGTGAGATGTGGCGAAGCGCTTCGACTTCATCCGTTTCGCCTATGACGTGTACGGATGATGCGAGCCTAGACCCGCCTGCAAGGAGTGTCCAGACCACTGTCGAAGCGCTTCGACTCAATGTGTCGCGGCAGCCGTTCCGGCTACCCGCCACGATATGCCCGCCACCCGGTTACGAACATCAGCGGGACCGGCGGGAGCGGGGCAGTGGAGCGGCTCAGGGCGCCGACGGGGTCCAGCCGCCGAGCCAGTCGGCGACCGCCTGCCCGGCCGCCCCGCCGTCGCTGAGCTGCGGCCGGGGAGGACCACGAGGGGCCTTCTGCGGGTGGTACGGCTCATGAGGGGACCTCAGAAGAGACAGAGTGAGTCAGTCAGCGCGATAGCGGCCGTCCGGTTGCCCTCTCAGTTCTGCCGGGGCAGAAGTTCCGCCTCGAATCGGTCCAGGAAGGAATCGAAGGACCGGCCCCCTGCGGAATAGACGACGAACTTGCTGAGACCGGCTTCGGTATAGCAGTCCAGCAGCCGGTGCAGTTCCGGCCACCCATCGGCGACGAGATCCCGTGGGTCGCTCTCCGGAGCGCGTCGGTGAATCACCTCGGCCAGCTCCTGCGGAATTCCGTTCTCCGCCACGGTGACACTGATCCCGAAGTGGTCGGGCTCGATCTCCCGCCCCGCTTCCGCCGCCGCGGCCTGAATCGCCTCGCGGGCCCGAGCCGCCGCTTCGGGCGTGAGGAACGACCCGAGCCATCCGTCCCCGTACCGCCCGACCCTGCGCAGACCCGCGGGTGCGCTGCCGCCGAGCCAGATGTCCAGGGGCTTGTCGGGCAGCGGCCCGATCCGCGCGGCATCGACCCTGAGGAACTCCCCTTCGAACCCTACGACTTCGTCGCTGAGCGAGGCCCGCAGCAGCTCCAGGGACTCGTCGAACAGCGCCCCGCGCCGTCCCTCGGGTGCGGGGAACAGCTCGCGCTCGCCGGTCCGGGCGGGCTGGAGCCCGAACACCGGGAGCACGCGCCGGGACGAGAGCCCGGCCAGGGACGCCAACTGCTTGGCGACCAGGACCGGATGCCGCCCCGGGAGCACCGCGACCGACGTACCGACCTTGAGCCGGGTCGTCCTCGACAGGGCGTGGGCCATGCCGACGAAGGGGTCCACTGCCTCCGAGTAGATGTGCTCGGACAGCCAGAGCGAATCGACACCGTCGTCTTCGAGTCGGTCGACGATCCGGCTGAAATCCGACAACAACGAACCTGCACCGAGCCCGACTCCGAAGCGGATCTTCATGACGACCACACTACGCGCGCCGCCTGCCGATCGGATTCAGGCGTTGAGTAGAACGGGAAAGGCCTCCATGTCGTTCTGCGTCATCACGGGAAGCTTGCGGATGTCGGCGTCCGGCACCGCGAGCCGCAGTTCCGGGAAGCGCCCGAAGAGCGCCGGCAGGGCGATCCCCGCCTCGACACGGGAGAGCGCCGCACCGGGGCAGATGTGCGGACCGTGGCCGAAGGTGATGTGCCGGATGGGGGTGGTACGGGTGATGTCGAACGCGTCGGCGTCGGAACCGTGCTGCTTGGGGTCACGGCCGATCACCCGGTAGGAGATGACCACGCCCTCGCCCTTGGCGATGACACCGTCACCCACCTGGATGTCCTCAGTGGCGAAGCGCATCAGCAGGTGGGTGGTCGGGGTGTCCCACCGCAGCGTCTCCTCGATCACGGTCTCCCAGGAGACCTCCCCGTCGAGGACCATCCGCAACTGGTCGGGGTGCGCCAGCAGGGCGCGTACGGCATTGAGAATGAGCCCGATCGTGGTCTCGTGCCCGGCCGCGACCATCGCCTTGAGGTTGCCGATCACCTCTTCCTCGGTCAGCGGCTCGCCGCCCTCGTCGGCGAGGATGAGCGCGGAGGTCAGGTCGTCGGTCGGCTGCGCGGTCTTCTCGCGTACGAGCCCGGCGTAGAAGACGTCCAGGTCGGCGAGGAGGGCCAGGCGTTCGTCCTGCGGGGTGAGCATCGAGAAGAAGGCCTTGTACTGACGGGTCAGCATGGCGTTCGAGGCGGGGTCGACCCCCATGAGCATGCCGACGACCCGCATGGGCAGCGGCTGCGCGAACACGGACTTGAGGTCGACGACCGCCCCGTCCTTGCCGCCCTCGGCCAGCGCGTCAAGCAGTTCCTCGGTGAACTTCTCGATGTCGGGGCGTATCGCCTCCAGCCGGCGGGGCGTGAGCGCCTGGGAGGTCTTGGTCCGCAGCCGCCGGTGCTCGTCGCCGTCGACGGTGAACATGGAGCGGCCGGCGTCGATCATCCCGATGAGCGGCCACTCGTGCGTCACCTCGCCCTTCTGCCACAGGCTCCAGGCGTTGAGGTCCTTCACGAGCCGTGAATCGAGCAGGAGTTGCCGCGCGTCGGCATGCCGCGTGAGGGCCCAGGCCGGTACGCCGAGCAGCTCGATCCGGGCCAGCGGACCGGCATCGCGCAGGCGCGTCGTCTCACCGTCCAGGTCCTGGACCATCGGGTCGATGACGACGGTCCCGCCGTTCTTGGCTGCTGCCTGGGCGGCGGCGTGGGGGCAGTTCACGAGAGGTCTCCTGTCGTACGAACGGGGGTGAACCGAACGGGGAGCGAGGTGGTGCCACGCAGAAACGCGGAGGGCCGTCGTTCGAGATCGTCGACGGGGACGGCGAGCTGGAGATCGGGCAGCCGGTCGAGCAGGACCTCGATGCCGGTACGGGCGATGATCTCGGCGATCTCCTGGGCCGGGAACGGGCACCGGTACTCGCCGTGACTGAAAGCGAGATGGGCGCCGTTGCCGCCCTGCGCGGGCGCTCCGGTGCCGGACAGGCCCTGTCGGATCAGCGGGTCGGTGTTGGCGGCGCCGAGCCCGAGCAGCAGCATGTCCCCGGCCTTGATCCGCTGCCCGCCGAGCTGGGTGTCCCGGACGGCCCAGCGGCCGGCGAGGATCTGGGTGGGCGTGTCCTCCCACAGCACCTCGTTCATGGCCTCGCCGATGCTCCGCCGGCCTCGGGCCATGGAGTCGGCGAACGCGTCCTCGGTGAGCATCAGCCGCAGGGAGTTGCTGACCCAGTCTGCGGTGGTGAGGTGCCCGGCGGCCGTGATGGCCATCAGGTCGAGCATGTACTCCTCGTCGGTGAACGCCTCGGGGAAGGCGAGCATGCGGGAGGTCACGTCGTCCCCCGGCACGGCCCGCTTCGCGGCCACCAGCCGGGCCATGTGTTCCCCGAACCGCAGATGGGCGCTCTGCGCGTCGGGGCCGCCGTCGGCGAGGTCCTTCAACACCTGGGCGATGTCGGCGCCTTCGTCGTCGGGGAACCCGACCAGACGGGCGAGGACGAGTACGGGGAGGGGCTCGCAGAAGTCGGCGACGAGATCGGCCGTGCCACGGCTGCACACGTCGTCGATCAGCCGGTCCGCCAACTGCTCGCAGTGGCTGCGGATTTCGAACGGGTCAGCACCTTCGAGGGCCGGTCCGACCATGCGCGCGTGCCGTCGGTGTTCCTCCCCCGCGCTGAAGTAGATGGAGGGCAGGGGTCGCCCCACCATCGGCAGCAGGGGCCAGTCGTCGGGGATATGGGGCCACTGGTTCCACAGTCCGACGTCGCGCGGGAACAGCTCGCCGTCGCTGGTGACTTGGTGGAGCTCCCGGTACCCGATGACCAGCCAGGCGGGGAAGCCGCCCGGCAGCTCCACGGGGACGACGGGCCCGTGATCACGCCGCATGGCGCGGTACACGGCCTGCGGTTCGGTCTGGAACCCGGGCCCACCGAGCGGCACGGCACCGGCGTGAGCCGGACAGTCGGGGGGCGGAGAAGGAGAGGGCGGCGCGGGCTCTGTGGAAGAAGGGCGCGTCATGAGTCCTGACTCCTGTGGCGACAGCTGAACGCGTCAAGATCATGCGATCAACGCATGTTCACTATAAGGATTTTGTGTGACCTCGGAACGGTCAACAGCGATCAATCCCACGCCATGAACGGAACAACAGGACGACATCTCAGCACAATTACTGAGCATCGCGATGTACCGCACGAGCTCACCGAGCGGCCGCGACGGGACGGACTACGCCAGAGAGGCACGCCCCCCGGCACAGGCGCCCTCGCACAGCTCGCCGCCCTCCAGCCCGACGTTGACCAGCCCGGCAGCACCCCCGGCCCTGGCACCGGCTCCCCCACCGTCGCCGTCGCCGTGCACGAGCTTCAACGCATGCCAGCGCGCCAGCCAGTACACCCGCCCGCGGTGGCCGGCGAGGGTCTCCCGCAACGCTCCGGGAGCGTGCGTCCACACTGCGGGGAGGCCGCCCGCGTAGTCGAAGGCGGCCCGCAGTTCGACCCACCCGTCGTCGCGGACGTCCCCGGAGGTGAGCAGGATCTCGACGGCCTGCCCCGGCTCCTGGCGGCACTTCTTGGCGTGGATCCAATGCACGCGGTGACCCGCGGCGTAACGGGAGCAGTCGTCGCTCCGCACGGAGTCGTTCTGGGTGAGATGACGCAGCATGGTGAGGTTCGCCTTCCGGGGTGTGGACCCCGGATGCCCTGCACCGCGGTCCGCTGTTCCCCGTACCCTTCGCACGGGGCAGGTCGTCACCCGGAGCACCCGCAGCGGAGCGGGGTGCCGTCCAGCAAGCCGGGGCTGTGCACTGGAACTCATGACCCGAACAAGACTCTAACTCACGCACACCGCACGACCCGACGGGCGGTCAGGGGCGAGTGGCGCCCACGCACGGACACCGCCCGCCCCCCCCCGAACCGTCCCGAGGCGTATCCACTCACCCGGTGACGAGACCCGGGTCGCTCCTGCCGGCCCGGCCGGTCTCGACGTGTCCGGCGTAGCGCCGCAGGAACGTGGCGTCCACGTCGGAGACGACGGTGACGTCGTACCAACTCCTGCTTCCCCGCAGGTCAAGCACGTGTTTCACGGTCGCACCCGCACGGACCGCGAAGGTCTGCACCCCTCCCCCGTACCCGGCGGCGCTGCGTACGGTCAGACGCACGTTCGCGGACCCGGCGTTGACGAAGGTGAGCTCCAACCCACCGCCTGCGGCGACATGACGTGCCGTCACCTCGGGGCCCGCCGCCACCTTCCCGCCGGCCCTGAAGGTACGCAGGAAGCCGTTGGGCCCATGGACGGTGAGGTCGGTCACTCCCTTGGAATAGGCGGTGTTCCAGCTGTCCGCGAGGGACTTGCCGGCCTCGGTGGTGTAGGTCCAGGGCCCGTCGGTGCGGTTCGCGGAGCTCACCAGGAACTGCGCCCCCGCGGCGGCGCCACCGCTGAAGGTGAGGCGGTACTTGCCGGTGGCCGGATCGGCGGCCCCGTCGACGAAGGGTGCGTAGCGCAGCGGCCGGGTGGGCCGGTCCCCCTTCTCCTGCTTGGGCACGCTGCCGGTCGCGGGCGGTACGGGAACGTAGTCGGGGTGCCGGAGGCGGTCCGGCGGCTCGTAGGCGTCGGTCGACGGCAGCGAGATGTCCGAGGCGTCCGTACGACCGAAGTCGAACGCGGAGGTCAGATCGCCGCAGACGGCGCGCCGCCAGGGCGAGATGTTGGGCTCGTGCACGCCGAAGCGCTGCTCCATGAAGCGGATGACGGAGGTGTGGTCGAAGACCTCGGAGCAGGCGAACCCGCCGGTGCTCCACGGTGAGACGACCAGCATGGGCACCCGCTGACCGAGCCCGTAGGGCCCGGCGGTGTACCGGATGTCGCCGGGAAAGTAGTCGGCGGAGGTGTCGACGGTGGACAGCCCCTGCGCGGGTCCCGACGGCACGAAGGGCGGCACGACGTGATCGAAGAAGCCGTCGTTCTCGTCGTAGGTGATGAAGAGGGCGGTCCGGCCCCAGACCTCGGGGTCGGCGGTCAGCGCGTCCAGGACCTGCGAGATGTACCAGGCGCCGTAGTTGGCCGGCCAGTTGGGATGCTCGCTGTATGCCTCCGGAGAGACGATCCACGAGACCTTCGGCAGCGTCCCGGCCCGGACGTCGGCCTTCAGGTCGTCGAGGAGACCGCCGCCGTTCTTGATGTCGGTTCCGGTGCGGGCCTTGTCGTAGAGCGGATCGCCGGGCGCGGCGTCGCGGTAGCTGTTGAAGTAGAGCAGCGAGTTGTCACCGTACGTACCCCGGTAGGCATCACTGATCCACCCCCAGGACCCGGCGGCGTCGAGCCCGTCGCCGATGTCCTGGTAGACCTTCCACGACACTCCGGCCTGCTCCAGCCGCTCGGGGTAGGTGGTCCACCCGTACCCCGCCTCGTCGTTGCCGAGCACGGGACCGCCACCGGAACCGTCGTTGCCCGTGTGTCCGCTCCACAGGTAGTAGCGGTTCGGGTCGGTGTTCCCGATGAACGAGCAGTGGTAGGCGTCGCAGACGGTGAACGCGTCGGCGAGGGCGTAGTGGAACGGGATGTCCTCGCGGGTGAGGTGAGCCATCGTCGTCGCGGTCTTGGCCGGCACCCACTGGTCGTACGCACCCTTGTTGAACGCCCGGTGCCCGCCGGCCCA
Source organism: Streptomyces sp. NPDC050422 (assembly GCF_044458665.1). Taxonomy (NCBI): domain Bacteria; kingdom Bacillati; phylum Actinomycetota; class Actinomycetes; order Kitasatosporales; family Streptomycetaceae; genus Streptomyces; species Streptomyces sp. NPDC050422. The sequence goes on along the minus strand of NZ_JBITIE010000013.1, from coordinate 23,182 downwards.
GTCATGGTTCAGGTCCTGGAGGAACTGCATGCCGAGCTCGTCGGCGGGCGGCCGGAACGGCAGCACCTCCTTGCCGAGGAGGTCCTTCTGATGCCAGACGGGCTTCCCGCTGGGCAGCGTGACCGGACGCGGATCACCGAAGCCGCGGACGCCGTTCATGGTGCCGAAGTAGTGGTCGAAGGAACGGTTCTCCTGCATGAGGACGACGATGTGCTCGACGTCCTGGAGGCTGCCCGTGCGGCCCCGCGCGGGGAGGGAGGCGGCGCGGGCGATGCTGCTCGACAACGCGGTGTAGGCGGCCGTGCCTCCGGCGAGTTGCAGGAGGCGGCGACGGTCGAGTTCTGCCATGGGTGGGGGCCTCTGCGGGGTGAGGGGGCGTGGGGGCGAAAGCGACTGGAGTGTTCCAGAAGCGGGCGGCCCTACGGAAGACCCGTGCGGTGTGCACGCGGTGGCGGTCGGCGGAACATCCGGCGACGGAACAGGCCACGACACACTGCCCGCGCGACCACGAACGCGCCATCCCCCGGTCCGCCCCCATCGCCCCTACGCCTTCACCCCCACGCCTCCGAAGGCGTCCACATCGGCCGCCACCGTCGCACTGTCGGCATCGGGATGCCATGCGCTGAGGCGTACGAACCCGGGCTCGATCATGCGCAGGCCGTCGAAGAGCGTCTCGATCTCCTGGGGCTCACGGACGTAGTACGGCACGGCACCGCTCTCGATGTACGCCTTCTCCGCGGCGATCATGCCCTCGCTGGTCCGCGTGCCGTCGTACACGACGAGGAGACTCCCGGACGGCAGCCCGTCCATGAGAGCGCCCACCACCTCGCGCGCACGGGCGAAGTCGTCGGCATGGCCGAGTATCCCGAGCAGCATGAGCGCGACGGGCCGCTCGAAGTCGAGGGTCTTCGCCGCCTCGGCCAGGATGGCGTCCGGCCGGTAGAGGTCGGCGTCGATGTAGTCGGTGACACCCTCCGGCGCACTGGTGAGCAGGGCCCGCGCATGAGTGAGCACCAATGGGTCGTTGTCGACGTACACGATGCGCGCGTCCGGAGCGATGGTCTGGGCCACCTGGTGGGTGTTGTCGGCGGTGGGCAGCCCGGTCCCGATGTCGAGGAACTGCCTGATGCCGTGTTCCTGGACCAGATGGCTCACGGACCTGCGCAGGAACTGCCGGCCCGCCACTGCCACATCGACGAGCCCGGGGAAGAACGTCTTGATCTGATCTCCGACCTCACGGTCGACCTCGTAGTTGTCCTTGCCCCCCACGAAGTAGTTCCAGAAGCGGGCCGAGTGAGGGCGCGTGGTGTCGATCCGCGCCGATATGTCAGCCTGGGCAGTCACTTGGTTCTCGCTCACGAGTGCCTCCTGGCACAAACGATGTTGAGGGACGCGTTCAATCTATCCGGGGGCATGGCCGGCTCTCGTCACCGCTGCGAACGGCAACTCGGATCAGGCCACTGCGGCCGTGCACGGGGCATACGTAGCGGAGGTCACGGGCGGAGGCGCGCCTACGGCTTCCACGATCCGTCCCCGGCCCCGGTACGGCACCGGCCAACACTGGTAATTTTGCGGCACATCACGTGTTGGTCCCGGCGGGGTACCGCCGGGTCGAGAGGGCGGGCTGCGTACGTGCAAATCTCACAGATCCTGGACAAGGTCGACGCCGGCGATATCGCCCTCCCGGAGTTCCAGCGCGGGTATGTATGGACCCGCGACCAGGTACGCGGATTCTTCCAGTCGCTGTACCGCGGCTATCCCATCGGTGGATTCCTCACCTGGAGCACCAAGGCAGAAGGTGCCGACACGCGAGGCGACTCGTCGGGGAAGGACGGCACCATTCATTTGCTGCTGGACGGGCAGCAGCGCGTCACCACCCTGTACGGCGTGACGCGTGGCCGGCCGCCCCGCTTCTTCGAGGGCAACCCCGCCACGTTGACGGGTCTGCACTTCAATCTGCAGGACGAGACGTTCGAGTTCTACGCGCCGACGAAGATGAAGGGCTCCCCGGTCTGGGTGGACGTCACGGCCCTGTGCCAGGGCGGCCTGGGGACTCAATTGCTGGCTGTCACCCAACTCGCCGAAGGCGACACGGCACTCCAGTCGACGTACATCGAGCGCCTCAATCGCATCACGCAGATCAAGGAACGCATCGTTCACATCGACGAGGTCACCGGCAAGGACAAGACCCTCGACGTCGTCGTCGACATCTTCAACCGCGTGAACTCCGGTGGAACCAAACTCTCCAAGGGCGACCTGGCGCTGGCCGCCATCTGCGCGGCGTGGCCGGAAGCGCGACCGACCATGAACCGGGCTCTGGCCGACTGGTCCGCGGCCGGGTACGACTTCAAGCTGGACTGGCTGCTGCGCAACGCCAACGCCGTCCTCACCGGCGAGGCCCAGTTCTCCAAACTCGACAAGGTGAGCGTGCCGGAGTTCCGCACCGGTCTGACGGAGACCATTGACGCGGTCTCGTACCTGCTCAACGCACTCGGCGGACGGCTCGGCCTGGACCACGGCCGGGTGTTGAACGGCCGGACCGCCGCGTTCCCCGTCATGAGCCGGCTGCTTCAACGGCACGGCGGGCGGTTCCCGGACGCCATGACCCGCGACCGTCTCTTCCACTGGTACGTGCACAGCTTCCTCTGGGGCCGCCACACGGGTGCGACCGAAACGGCCCTGAACCAGGACCTGCAGGCACTGGACGACGGTGGCATCGACCAACTGATCGACGTGCTGCGCCGCAGCCGCGGTGGCCGGCTCGACGTACGCGCGGACGACTTCATCGGGTCCAGCATGGGCTCGCGCTTCTATCCCCTGCTCTACCTGCTGACGCGAGTGTACGGAGCCCAGGACTTCGTGAGCGGGGTGCCGCTGAAGGACGGCATGCTCGGTCGGCTCAGCTCCCTCCAGGTGCACCACATCTTCCCCAAGGCCCGCTTGTACAAGCATGGTTACACCCGTGCCGAAGTGAACGCGGTGGCCAACTTCTGCTTCCTCACGCAGGACAGCAACCTGCACATCGGCGCCAAGGACCCGGCCGAGTATCTGCAGGAGGTCGAGGACCGGATGCCGGGCACGCTGGCCACCCAATGGGTTCCGATGGACCGTGACCTCTGGCAAATCGAAAGGTACCCGGAATTCCTCGCCGCCCGCCGCGAGCTTCTGGCCGACGCCGCGAACGGCTTCCTCCAGGCCCTCCACGACGGCCCGTCCCCCGTGGAACTCCAGACGACGAGGACGCTCATCCCGGCCCAGGCGCCGACGGCCGTCACCGACCCGCGTGACGAGGACGAGGTGCCGGGCCTGGCGGAACTGCTCACCGAGCTGACGGACGCCGATCTCACGTCCCCGGAACTGGACTGCGAGGTCAACGACCGGCGCACAGGCGAGGCGATCATCGTCGCCGCCGCGTACTGGCCGCACGGCCTCCAGGAGGAGGTGGGGATTCCGGTCATCCTCGCTCCGGACACCACCGCGGACGAGCTGGCGGTACTGGAAGCCGGTAACTACCGCGTGTTCCACAGCACCGATGCGCTACGGCGCTACATCGGTCGCCTGCGAGCGGAGCAGACTGCGGCCTGACGACCGCCCGTCCCGGCGTCCCGGGCCCCCGGCTGCTGCGTACTGCGGCGCGGGGGGCCTGTCACGGATGGACGCGCCCGGAATCGGCTGCGCCGTTACCCGGATAAGCCGGGCGGCGTGGCGGATGATCCGCCACGAGTAGAACGTGGACGAATAGGCCCGCTGCACGTCAGGAGGGGGTCCCACCGTTGCGCCTTCGCGGCGCGCGGTGGGACCCCCTCCCGACGTTGTGTGCGTCAGTCGGCGACGAGGCCAATGAATCCGGCCCACGCGCCCGGACCGACGGACAGCATGGGGCCGCTGAGCTGCTTCGAGTCGCGGATGTGCACGTGGGTGGCTGCGGCGGCGAACTCCACGTATTCACCGCCATTGCCGGTGCTGTAGCTGCTCTTGCGCCAAGCGACCTCGACGCATTCGCCGCCTTCGCCACTGCTGTAGCTGCTCTTGAACCATGCCTCGTCCGGCACGCTCGGCATCTCCATCCGGCCCATCACCCCTCTCCCAGAAGTCCCTTGACGACATCCAGCGATTCGCTCGGTGTCAAAGCCTGAGCTCGGATGATCCCGTACTGCTCCTCGACATCCCGCACAATGCCGCGCTCGGTGTGCAGACGGCTGTCTCGCTGAACTTCAACGTATGCCATCCTGCGCCCGTCGCCCTTTTCGATCAAGGTGAACGGCCCAGCAAGCCCGCAGTGTCCATGCCGATCGGTCGGCATGATCTGGATCTCCACGTTCCGCCGCTGGCCATGCAGGATGATCTGTTCCAGCTGGCCACGTTGCACCTCCCAGCCCCCGACCGGGCGTCGCAGCACCGACTCCTCGATCACGAAGCTCACAGTTGGCATCGGTTTCCGAGCAAAGATGACCTGGCGCGCCAGACGTGCCGATACGCGTTGCTCGATCGTCTCCTCATCCAGAAGCGGCCTCCGCACAGCAAATACCGATCGCGCGTAATCCTCAGTCTGCAACAGACCAGGCACAGCCATCGTTGCGTACACATGGAGGGTGATGGCCTCCGCCTCCAGCCGCGCCATGTCCCGGAAGAACGGCGGATACTGCGCCCGCGCCAACTCCTCCTTCAACGCCATCAACAAGCCCCCGGCATCCAGCACCGCATCCGCCTTGTCGATGAACGCCGGCTGCGGGATCCGGCGCCCCTGCTCGAACGACGCGATCGACTGGGGTCCTCACCAGGGACACTTGCTGGAGGTCTTCGCGCCGCATGCCTGGCGCATCCTCCTCCACTCCTCCCAGCACAAGGTCGCCTACCGGGCCAGCTACTCGGGGCCTGCCCAGGTGACCGGCGGCCCCGGCACGGGAAAGACCGTCGTCGCGCTCCACCGCGTGCGGCACCTTCTGGGGTTCCTGCTCGAGGGCGAGCGCATCCTGCTCGCCACGTACACCGACGTTCTCGTCGACGCGCTGGCAGCGGTCTCGCGGCCCTCGTCGAGGACGCGCACCTGCGCGAGCGGGTGGACATCACCACCGTGGACGCACTGGCGAGCCGGGCCGTCGCCACGTCGCGCAGCCCACTACGGGGTGGCGAGGAGCAGACGCGCTGGGAGCAGGCCGCGAGCACTACCGGTTTCACCGGCACGGCCCGGTTCCTCGCCCGCTGTCAGGTGGTGGGAGACGTTTCGACCTTGAACATGGCGTGCTCCAGATCCTCGTCGAACTCGAGGACCCCGGGCTGATCGTCGGGCACCATGAGGACTGTCGTGGCACGGACGAACTCTCCGGGCCTGGGCTCCGGCGCGTCGAGGAAGCTCTTCTTCTCCAGCCCGAGTTCGGCGCAGTCGACTCCGATCGCCTGGTCGACGTTCTCGGTCTCGCCGTCCTTGCCGGTCCAGCGTGCGTCGGCGAGGTACGTCGTCTTGAACGTCTCGTTGCTCGTGTTCTTCACCTTGAACTCAAGGCAGATGTACGTCGTCCCCGGATCGGCCGTCGCCGGTGACAGGTACTCACCCTGCGAGATCCGATGCGCCTGCTTCACGTCCGTCAGCGTCACCTCGGCCGAACTCGCCGGGATGTCGAGGACCTCGTTGGGCGTGACCGCGACAGGCAGGGTCTTACCCTCCTTGAGCGTCCGCACGTCATCCGGGGACGGAGTGGCGGAGGAGGCCTCAGCCAGCGGAGCGGCCATCTCGGTTCCGGGCGCTGGTCCTGCGGCAGCCTCCGGCCCGCCGTACCCCACCAGCATGCAGCTTGCGGCGGCCACCGCCATCAGCAGCGGGACGCGATTGCGGAGCCTGCCTCGTCCTTGGTACATGGCGAGGTTCCTTCCGACCATCCACCAGTCTGCGCCTGCGGGGCGCTCGCCGCAGTTCGGAGACTCTACTGTCCGAGTCCGATCCGGTCCGCTCCCGCCGCTCGGGTGGGGGTTGTCCCCCAGGCCCCCCCTGGGGGACAACCCCCAGGAAGGTAGGGGAGAAACCGGGTCGTGCGGAGGACGCCGGGTCCGTAGGTTCTGGAGTGGAATAAGCACACCGCTTCACACAGTCTTCGGAGGCCCACTCGTGACCGCCCCTTCGCTCCAGCCGACGCGCACGCTTCACCCGGCCCTGGCGGCCTTCGTGCGCTTTGTGATCTGTGGTGGCGGGGTCGGGGTTGCGTCCAGTGGTGTGCTGGTCCTCCTCCACGACCGGATGCCGCTGGTCCTCGCCAATGCTCTCGTCACCGTCGTCTCCACCGTGATCGCGACCGAACTGCACAGTCGGGTCTCGTTCCGCAGTGCCCGCAGGGGGTGGGGCGTCCACCTTCAGTCCGGGCTGACCGTCGCGGTGAGCTACGCCTTCACGACCGCGGCCCTGTTCTGCCTGTACGCGGTCCAGTCCGAGCCTTCGGCGCTCGTTCAGCAGAGCGTCTACCTGTCGGCGTCGGCGATCGCCGGTGCCGGGCGGTTCGCACTGCTGCGGGTGGTCGTCTTCGGGGAGCGCAAGGCGGGCGGGACGCAGAACGCGCCGTTCGGCAAGGCGTCCGTGGCCATGGCTGCCTGAGCGTGACCCGCTGGGCAGGGGGTTGCGCCGCTCGGCCGCCCCGCGCCCCCATTGGCTATCGTGACGGGTCGGCCGGGCAGCTGCGCGGCCCGTGAGTCGAGCGGGGGCCACCGGTGGCACAGGGGCGGGACGGGTGGGTGCGGGTGCCCGTAGGGGGCGATGCGGCGCGGTGGATCACACGCGGGACGTGCCTGCGGGTCCTGGTCGTCGTGCACAACGTCACCGCCGCCACCCGCCTCCTCGATGTGTTGCCGCTCTTCGACGACGATCTGCGGATCCAGCTCCTCGCCACCTGTCCGGGGTCCTCGGCGTTCTCCGCCGGCACGGCCGACGTGCTTGCCGGGACCGGAGTGCCCGTCCTGTCGTGGGAGCAGGCCATCCGGACGCCGGTCGACCTGGTGCTATCCGCCAGTTTTGGCGGCCAACTGGAGGCTTTTCGCGGGAAGTTGGTCGTCCTCTCGCATGGCGTTGGATACACTAAGAGGCTGGCAACACCGGACACCGGACACCGGACACCGGACACCGGACACCGGACACCGGACACCGGATCGGGGTCGGGGTCGGGGTCGGGGTCGGGGTCCTCGGCCACAAGCGCAGCGCCCGTGTTCGGGAACGCGCCCCAGTGGCTTCTGGCCGATGACGGCGTGCCCCTCGCCGACGCGCTCGTCCTGTCCCACCCCGAACAGGTCGACCGGCTGCGCGCCGCCTGCCCCGAGGCCGCGCCGACCGCCGTTCTCGCCGGTGATCCCTGCTTCGACCGCATGCTCGCCGCCCGCCCCTACCGCGAGCGGTTCCGCCGCGCGCTCGGAGTGCGGGCGGGGCAGCGGCTGATCGTCCTCAGTTCCACCTGGAATCCGGAGTCCTTCTTCGGGGACGGCAGTGCGGAGGGCGTCGACGTGCTGCCCGCCCTGCTGCCCCGGCTCGCGCGGGAGTTCCCCGTGGACGCGTACCGCTTCGCCGCCGTCCTGCACCCCAATATCTGGCACGGCCACGGACCCGGCCAGGTCCGCGCCTGGCTCGACCGGGCGCGGCGTTGCGGGCTGGTGCTGATCGATCCGCTGGAGGGGTGGCGGCAGGCGCTGATCGCCGCCGATGCCGTGATCGGGGACCACGGCTCGGTGACGTACTACGCGGCGGCTCTCGGTACGCCCGTGCTGCTGGCCGCCGCCCCGCTGCACGCCCTCGATCCCGATGCGCCGATCTCCGCCTTCATGCGGGACGCCCCCCGGCTCGATCCCGGGGCGCCGCTGCGTGAGCAGGTCGATCAGCTCGTCGAGCGTCATCGGCCGCTGCCCGGGCCGGCCCGGTTCACCACCTCCGTGCCGGGTGAGGCGGCGGTCCGGTTGCGGGCGTTGTTCTACTCGATGATGGGTGTGGCGGAGCCGGAGTGGGCCGCCACCCTGGAGCCGTTGCCCCTGCCGCGGCTCGAGGCGGTCGCCGTCACCGCACCCCTCCACGTGGTCACCCGGCTCGACGGTCCGGGCGCGGTGTCCGTCACCCGGTGGGCCGGCCCCCCGCCGGCCACCGAGGCCGGCGGCGGGGACGTACACATCGCGGTGCATGAGGACACCCGTGACGTGGACCGGCTGGAAGTCGCCGACGTCATCCTCCGGGACGGGCCGCCCGACGATCCTCGCTTCGGGTCTCCGGCCTTCTGGACGGACGAGGTGGTGCAGCGGTACCAGGGGTGCTCGCTGGCCGCGTTCGTCGTCGGGCCGGACACCTGCGTCGTCCGCCTGCGGAGCGGTGGACTCCTGCGGTTGGTGGGGGCCGGTGTGGATCCCGGTGCCTGCGCCTCGGCTCTGCTTGCCCTGCTCGAGGGCGGAGGTGTCGAAGACGTACGGGGGCGGCTCGCGCGTCTGGTGGATGACGGGTTCCTGGTCCGCGTCGGGGGCCGCGCCGCACGATTGCGGGTGATCCCGGTCCCCGGCCACGGTGAGGAGTGAGGGGACGGCGTCAGTCGGTGTCCCGCCGCTCATCGGCCGCACAGCGCTCGCGCATGCCCCGCAGATAGGCCACGTGGTACTCGGCGCTCTGCCCGTCGAGCGTCGTGATGGCCTCCTCGATCAGGGGGCGCGCGGCCCTGGTCTCCGACGTGTCCAGCCACGTCTCGGCCAGGTCGGTGAGGGTCCTGGCCGTGTTGTACGTGTCACCGTGGTCCCGGAAGTACCGCAGGGCCGTCTCCAGCCGTCCCCGGGAATCGTCGAACCGGCCCTGCCCGCGCAGGGCCCGGCCGCGGTGGCGTTCCAACAGGGCTCGTGCGCGCGGGACGTCGGCTGTTCCCTCGTCCGTCGGCAGCATCGTGTCCAGGATGGACCCCGCCTCGTCGAAGCATGCGTAGGCCTCCTGCCAGCGCCACTGCCGCAGGCGGAGCAGTCCCAGGAACTCCGCGGCCGATGCGTGGCCGCGTCGGTGGCCGGCTGCTTCCTCCGCCCGTGCCGCCGCGAGTGCCTCCGTCTCCGCCTCCTCCCAGCGTCGCAACTCGGTGAGAGTGTGGGCCAGTTGCTCGTACAGGGCGCCCGACTCCGCCGTGCCCGGCCAGTGGGTGTCCGCGAGGCGGGCTCCGATGCGGAGGGCGGGCAGCAGCATCTCGTGGTGGCCCGCCTTGAGTTGCAGCGGCCACAGGGAACGGCAGATGCGTACGGCGGATTGCGGGTCGCCCGACTCCTCGGCGCAGTGCACCGCCTGGACCAGGTTGCCCGACTCCGCGATCAGCGCGTCCAGGGCCTCGCCCCGGCTCTCGTACGTACGGCCCCTGCGTGTCGTGGAGGGGGCGGGGACGCGCCAGCTCTCCGGCAGTGCCTGATGGGCCGCGGATGTCGACAGGTCGACGTACCGGTTCAGCATCCGGGCCATCGCGGCCGAGCAGCCGGCGATTCCGTCCACCTGGACGGCGACGGCCTCCGCGTGGCGGCGGACCGCGGCGCGGTAGTGGTAGCGGGCGGGGCCGTCGGCCGTGGTGTTGCACTCCAGGAGGAGGACCGCTGCCAGCTTCTCCAGGTGTGCCGCCGCTTCCTCGGGGGTCGTACCCGTCACGTGGGCGGCCGAGGCCGCGTCGACGGCGGGCCAGGCGCGTACCGCCATCAGGCGGTACAGCCTCGCCGTCGCGGGCTCCAGCAAGCGGTACGTGTCCTCTGCCGCTCCCCGTACGGGGTCGGCGTCCGCGGTCCTGCCGGATGCCGGAACGGTGAGGCGGGGTGCTGCCGCGCGCAGGGCGTACGGCGATCCGCCGCACCGTGCGAGTACGGAGGGGAGGGTGGCCCTGGCCTCGGCGAGGGCGGGCTTGTCGAGGAGCTTGGTCAGCAGCCTGACCGCGTCCTTGTCCGTGAGCGGGCCGACGGGGACACGTACCGCGTCGAGGCCCGGGAACGGGTTGCGGGCCACCACGATCATGAACACCGCGGGTGCCGAGGTGAGGAGCGGCCGGACCTGGGCGGCCGAGTGTGCGTGGTCGAGGATGATCAGCAGCTTGCGGTCGGCCACACAGCGGCGGAAGTACTCGCCGAGGTGGGCGGCTGATGTGGGCATCTCCTCTGCGGGTAGGCCGAGTTGGCGCAGTAGGTCGCGCAGCACCGCACCCGGTTCGCGTACGCCATCGGGGCCGGAGGAGGCCCCCAGGTCCGTGTGCAGTTGGCCGTCGGGGAACCTCCCGGCCTGCCGCGTACCCCAGTGCACCGCCAGCTCGCTGGTACCCATGCCCTCGGCGCCGTGCACGAGGGCCAGTCTCGGGGTGCCGTCCGCGCGGCGGGAGGCCTCGCGGTCGAGGGCCTTCAGCGCCTCCTTGCGGTCGGTGAAGAACCTCGTCGGCACGGGGAGCGACGGCCGGCCGGCCCCGAAGGCGGCTCCGCCGCCCGCCCCGTGCGCGCCGCCGTTCATGCGGGCCGCGAACGCCGTCCAGGAGGCGGCCAGTCGGGGGTCGCGGCGGAACTGGTCCACCATCAGCCGCGCCACGTCGTCCAGTTCGCCCGGGGTGGTGGGTGCCGGAACCTCGCGGCCGGCGATGCGGCGGACGAATCCGCCGGTGGACTCCCAGGCCCATTTCCCCGCCTCGTTGGCCATCCCCGAACCGACCGCGCCGAGCACCGTCGTCACGGCCGATACGGCCGACAGCGAAATGGGATCCAGCATGTATCGCACTCCCCGTTCCCGGTGCTCCGCGCGATGCGCCCTCCCCGGCACCGCCGCTGCCACCGTGCGACTGCAATCTATCGACAATCCACCCCGGTCGGGCGGCATCCCGGATGCCCGGCGCGCGGCACCCACGTCAGCGCGTGGCGCGTGAAGGTTGGTTATCCTGACCAGCGTTCCAGGTCACCAGGGTGGGCCCCGTCGGCCGCCGGCGCGGGCTGCGCGCTCGATGAGGGGGAAGCACGTGCAGGGTCCAGCCGCGAGCCGTGGTTCGGTCAGGAAGGCCGAGCAGGCGTGGTGCCAGGCGATGGCGCTGATCCAGTGCGGGGACACCTCCGGCGCGGGCGCACAGTTCGCGCTCGCCACCACCCACGACCCCTTCGCCGCCGACGCGTGGCTGGGGCTGCACGCGACCGGTCAGCGGCAGCAGGAGGCTCTGGATGCGATGCTCCGGTGTTCCGGGACCTTCGGTGCGCTGCGGACGAAGTTCGGGCTGCCGCTGCGGTCCACGTTCCAGATCGGCCACTACGTCACCTTCCGCCTGGAGAACGCGCGCGACCTGTGGCTGGCGGCCATGTCCTCGCTGCTGGACAGGAAGCGGGTCGACGAGGCGTGGGCGGGGCTCGCGACCGCGCAACTCGACTGCGACGAGACCCGGTTCGTCTGTACACGCTACGCGTTCGTCAAGGAGGACTGGGCCCTCGTTCTGAGGTTCGCGACCGGTATCGGCGACGCGTTCCTGTACGACGAGGCGCAGTTGTACGTCGGTGCGGCACTCTTCGCCCAGGGCGTCTACCACGAGGCGCTGAACGTCCTGGCGCCGTTGCCCCGGAAGCTGGAGACGGGCAGCCGGTTCGACGCCGAGACCAAGTACTTCAGGGGGCGCTCGCTGGAGGAACTGGGTCGGCAGGAGGAGGCGTTGAAGCAGTATCAGTACGCCTTCCGGTGTGCGCCCGGCCTCTTCGACGTGAACGTCCGTGCACAGGCCCGGCCGGTCACCGCGCCTGCCGCTCCCGCACCCCCGGCTCCCATGGCCCAGGACCTGCTTCCGCCGACGCCCCGGCAGCCGGAGGCGCCTCCGGTCGTCCCGGCCCCGGCCGGACCCGAGCCGTCCACCAGCGGCGCCGACGGTGCCGATCCCGGCTCCGGCGGCCTGCCCGCCGAGGAGCGGGCCCGGCTGCTCGCCGAGGCGCAGAAGTCGCTCGACGACATGATCGGCCTCGAACCCGTGAAGCGACAAGTGCTCACCATGATGGCCCAGTTGCGCATGGCCGCGCTGCGGGAGGAGCAGGGGCTGCCCGGAGGTGCCCAGCCCCGGCACTTCGTCTTCGCGGGGCCGCCCGGAACGGGCAAGACGACCGTCGCCCGCATCATCGGCAAGGTCTTCGCCGGGCTCGGCCTGCTGAGTTCGGGCCATGTCGTCGAAGCCCAGCGCGTCACCCTGGTCGGGCAGCACCTCGGGTCCACGGCCCTCAAGACGAGCGAGGTCATCGACTCGGCGCTGAACGGGGTGCTGTTCGTCGACGAGGCGTACGCGCTGATCAACACCGGGTACAACGGCGGAGACGCCTTCGGGAAGGAAGCCCTGCAGGTGCTCCTGAAGCGTGCCGAGGACGACCGGGACCGGCTCGTCGTCGTCCTCGCCGGTTACCGCGCCGAGATGACCGAACTCCTGCAGACCAACCCCGGCCTGATCTCGCGCTTCACGACACGGGTCGACTTCCCGTCGTACTCCGCGGACGAACTGGTTCTCATCGCCCGCTCCGTACTGGCCGCTCACGGCGACGAACCCGATGCCGGGGCTCTCCAAGCCCTCGAATCCCTCTGCTCCGCGATCGTGGACGGCGGGATGGCCGACACGGTGGGCAACGCGCGGTTCGCGCGCGAGCTCTGTCAGAAGGCCTCCGCGCATCGGGATCTCCGGTTGTACGCCACGCACGCCGAGAGCACACCGACCCGTGCGGAGATGGTGACCGTGCTCGCTGAGGACGTGGCAGCGGCGCACGAGGAGCTCATGGAGTCCCACGGGGGTGGGAGCAGCGATTGACTCGTAACCCCGCTCTGAAGGGCGGAGGTTCTGGCCTTCTCGATCGTTGCTGTGCAGCTACGCTGCACGGGCTTTGGTCGGGAATCCGTGACTTCCTGTTTTTTCGCGCTGTGCCGGGACGAGTCCAGGTCTTACCGACGCTCCGCAGGCCGATACCGCCAGTCCGGCGGCCGTTTTCACGTTGAGTGCGGCATTGTGGTCACGGTCGTGGACGGTGCCGCAGGCGGCGCAGGTCCATTCCCGTACGTCGAGGGGTTTTGGTCCGTCCTTGACGCCGCAGGTGGAGCAGGTCTGGCTGGTCGGCTCGAACCGGCCGATCTTGATGAAGGTGCGGCCGTACCGGGCCGCTTTGTATTCCAGCATGTTCACGAACTCCGACCATCCGGCGTCGTGCACGCTTTTGGCCAGCTTCGTGCGCGCCAGTCCCGTCACCGACAAGTCTTCCACGGCGATTCCTTGGTTCTCGGAGATCAGCCGGGTGGAGAGCTGGTGGTGGAACTCGTGGCGGGCGTCGGTCACCTTCGCGTGAGCGCGGGCGACTTCGAGGCGGGCCTTCTCGCGGTTCTTCGAGCCTTTCTGCTTGCGGGACAGGCCCCTCTGGGCCTTCTTGAGCTTCTTCTCCGCGCGGCGCAGGAACCTCGGGGAGGTGATCTTCTCGCCGGTGGACAGGACGGCGAAGTGGGTCAGGCCCAGGTCGATCCCGATGGTCTGGTCGGTGTTGGGCATCCGTTCCGCGTCCGTGTGCGGGTCGGTGTCGATGACGAAGGAGGCGAAGTACCTTCCCGCACTGTCCTTGATGACGGTGACCGAGGTAGGGGTGGTGGGCAGGGGCCGGGACCATTTCACCTTCACCGCACCGATCTTGGGCAGGTTCAGCTGACCCCGGTCGGTGATGTTCCAGCGGGCGTTGGCGGTGAAGCGGATGGACTGCCGGGTGTCCTTGCGGGACTTGAAGCGGGGCGGGCCCAGCTTCGGGCCCTTCCGGGTGCCTTTCAGGGAGGCGAAGAAGTTACGGTAGGCGGTTTCCGTGTCGCGCAGGGACTGCTGGAGGACAACTGAGGAGACCTCGCCCAGCCAGGATCGGGCCTCGGTCAGCTTCGCCTGGGTGATCAGCGTCTTCGACAGTTCGCCGGCCTTGGGGAAGGCTGTACCTGCCTTCCGGGCGTCTTCGCGAGCACGCACTGCGTCGTTGAAGATGACGCGGGCGCACCCGAACGCCTTGGCCAGCGCGATGCGTTGGCCTCTGTCCGGATACAGCCGGAAGCTGTACCGAAGTTGCATGATGGTCACGATACGTAATTGGGTTATGGCTGAGATGTAGCAGATCAGAACTGGTCGGCACTGTGCTTTCGTGATGCATGTTCACTTGGTTTTCGTGACGAAGTTCCGTCACAAGGTGTTCTCCGATGTCCATCTGGTACGGATGGAGGAAATCATGCGATCGGTGTGCACGGACTTCGAGTGCGAACTGGTCGATTTCAACGGCGAGGACAACCACGTCCATCTTCTGGTGGACTTCCCTCCCAAGGTCGCCGTCACCAAGCTGGTGAACTCCCTCAAGGGCGTCTCCTCCCGTCGACTGCGTCAGGAGTGCCCCGACCTGGTCCGCCACTACTGGCGGGCGAACAAGCTGTGGTCCGGGTCCTACTTCGCCGGGACCGTCGGTGGCGCCCCGCTCACCGTGGTCAAGCAGTACATCGAGCAACAGAACCGGCCCGCGTGAGCCCTGCCCGGCTCCGCCGGGTCCAGCTCTGGTGACGCTCCGCGCCACCAGCCACATCCAGCTCAGCCGGACCGGAATCCGCGACGCCCCGCGACCCGATCACAGATTCGCTTCACCACCGGGCCGAAGCCCGATGCACTGCGAATGAATCCCGGTAGCTCAGGGCCCCCTTCGCCTCACGGTGCCTTGAAGTACGCGGGGAACCGCGGCCCCATCCATGGCTTGCGGCCCCACGCGAAGACGCGTCCCCGGGCCATGGCGCCCACCGGCGAGCTGCGGCCGAGCCCCATCAGCAGGAACGTGACCGGCTCGATGGAGATCGTGCAGTCCGGGCGGTCCGGGCGGTCCGGCGGTTCATGGCCCACCGCCACCGTGCCGTCGGTGAACGTCACGCCGAAGCGGCCGCCGCCCCACAGCCGTACCGCGTAGCGGGCGTTCAGCCCCGTCGTGGCGGCGGGATCGGTCACCCGGGGCATGGCCTGGATCATGAACGGGAGCGCCAGACGGACCCGGGCGGGGTCGACCATGTGCGGGCGTTTCAGTGCGCGGGCCAGGTCGTAGCCGTGGCCCAGCATGTGCGTCAGGAGGTACGAACCGAGGACCACGCGGTTCATCGGCCCCATCGGGGTCATCAACGTCTCGTCCGGCGGCCGGCTGGTCACCCCGTCCAGACAGGCAGCCGCCTGCGCAACGATCAGCCCGGCCAGGGGCTCCGCCGCCCGCTCGCCGAATGCCGCGAGGGCCTCCTCGTTGGCTGCGGCGATGCCCTGCGGGGTGCCGTCGCCGTAGGCGTGCGGGTGCCCGGCCGCCACATCGGCCATCAGCGCGTTGGCCTGCGCCAGGTGGGCGGCCACCTCCCCCACAGTCCAGGTCAGTCCCGGTACGGGAGCCCCGGTGTCGGGGGCGGCGCGCAACAGCTGCGCGATCTCCTCGGCCGTCGTGCGTATCGCCTCGGCCAGCCCCTCGGGCAGCACGCCACGCACCTCCTGCCCCGCCTTCGGCTCCACTGCGCCACCGTCCGTCCGAACGCCGCCCGCGCGTCCACCGTCCACTTCTGTTACCTGCGGGTACACAAGAGCAGTTCGCGCGGCCTCACGGCAAGAGGTCCGCACCCACTGTTCGAACCCCTCTACGATCGAGCGCGTGTGCGCAAACGTGATCATCGCCGAGGACGACGAGAAACAGGCGGAGCTCCTCCGCCGCTACCTCGAACGGGAGGGGCATGCCGTCACCGTTGTCGGTGACGGCCTCGCGGCCCTCGAGCAGGTCCGGCAGCGGGAACCCGACCTGCTGGTCCTCGATGTGATGATGCCCCGGGCCGACGGTCTGGACGTCGTACGCGTACTGCGCGCCGAGTGCCGGGAGCTGCCGGTGCTGATGCTGACGGCCCGCACCACGGAGGACGACCTGCTGCTCGGTCTCGACCTCGGTGCGGACGACTACGTGACCAAGCCGTACAGCCCGCGTGAGCTGATGGCCCGGGTGCGTACCCTTCTGCGCCGCAGCCGGCGGACCACCGGAGCCGATCCAACCGATACGTCGCTGCTGACGGTCGGTGCGCTCGTCGTCGATCCCACCCGGCACGTGGTGTCGGTCGACGGCGAGGCCGTCGAGTGCACACCGGGTGAGTTCAGGATCCTGGCCGCGCTCGCGGCCGAGCCCGACCGGGTCTTCTCCCGGCAGCAACTGCTCGCGGAACTGCACGGCTTCGACCGGTACATCAGCAACCGCACGGTCGACGTGCACGTCATGAACCTGCGCAAGAAGATCGAACCCGCACCGCGCCGGCCCGCCCGGCTGCTCACCGTCTTCGGTGTCGGCTACAAACTGACCGACCCGGCGAAGGCGGCGGCACGTGCGTCGTCGTAGCGAAGGGCGCCCCCGGCGCGAGACGCACGGCGCGGCACCGGAGTCCGGGTCGTCGAGGACGCGGCTGCCGTTGCGCAGGAGCCTGTTCGCGCGGCTGCTGGCCGTATCGGCTCTGGTGGCGGCGTGTTCGGTCGCCGCCACGGCCTGGCTCGCCGTCCAGACGACGTCCGGCGCGATCCTGCAGGAGCAGGGGCAGAACCTCACCGCCGACGCCCGGATCTACCACAGCCTGCTCGGATACGCCGCGGCTCATCCCACCTGGGACGGTGTCGAGGAGACCGTGCGCGACCTGGCCGAGCAGTCCGGCCGGCGGATCGCGCTGACCACCGAACAGCGCGCGCCGCTCGCCGACTCGGCCGCCCCGGAGAAGGCCGCCGCGCTGCCGGACCAGGCGTCGGCGATCGTGGACCCGCTGTCGGTGGACACCGCGCTGGCGGCCGAGAACGCGGGCCCGTCCGGCACCCCGGCGGACCGTGTCGATCCGCGCGCGGTCGGGCCGTTCCGGCTTCCGGCCGCGGAACGTAAGGCGTTGCGGCAGATCGCGGAGCGGGGCGTTGCCTGCCTCAACGATTTCGGGATCGCCTCGGACGTCGTCTCCACCGAAAGCGGGCGCCCGGTGATCCAGATGGTGGGCAACGATCCCGAAAGGCTTCAGGGAACCCGCTGCACCACCGACGCCCTCGACGCCCCGACGGCCACGGAGAAGAAGGCCCTGAAGGCGCTCAACCAGCTGGCCGACGCGTGTCTGAAGCGCCAGGACCGCGACGGCGTGGACCTGAAGCTCGATCTGTCCTGGGGGCAGAGCGCGGAACCCGTACCCACGGCGGTGCCCACCATGCCGCCGAGCGAGGCGCCCCGCACCGCACCCGGCATCGAACCGGAAGCCGCGCCGACCGAGACGCCCAGCGTCATGCCGAGCGCCGCCCCCTCACCCGCCGTCGGGACCGGCGAGGACGACCGGGCCATCGCCTCCTGCGTGGGCACGGCCCGGCGTGAGCAGCTCAGCTCGTACGTCGCCTCGCCCGCGCTGCTGTTCATCAGCGACACCGGCGGTACCACCGTCCCCGGATTCGACCTCTCCCCCGCCAACACGGCCAAGATCGCGGGCGCCGCCGCTCTCGTCCTGGCCCTCGCCGTCGGCGCGTCGGTGCTCGTCGGCGCCCGGCTCGTCCGCCCCCTGCGCGCCCTGACGGGTGCCGCGCAGCGGATGCGTGACGGGGAGGACACCGCGCCGGTGCTGGTCACCGCGGACAACGAGATCGGGCGGCTCGCCGCCACGTTCAACGACATGGCCGCCCACCGCGCCCGGCTGGAGGCCCAGCGCAAGGCCATGGTCAGCGATGTCGCCCATGAGCTGCGCACCCCGCTCAGCAACATCCGCGGCTGGCTGGAGGCGGCGCAGGACGGGGTGGCCGACCCGGATCCGGCGTTCATCGCGTCCCTGCACGAGGAGGCCGTGCAGTTGCAGCACATCATCGACGACCTCCAGGACCTGGCTCAGGCCGATGCGGGCGCCCTGCGGCTGCATGCCGAACCGGTGCGGATCGAGGAGCTGCTCGGCCAGGTCGCCGCCGCGCACCAGGCCCGCGCGGAGACGGCCGGGGTGGCGCTGACGGTGCCGGCGTCAGCGCCGGGCCGTACCGTTCCCGGCCTGATGGCCGATCCGGTCCGGCTCCGTCAGGCGGTCGGCAATCTGGTGTCGAACGCGGTCCGCCACACCCCGTCCGGTGGGAAGGTCACCCTGTGCGCGTACGGCTCCGAGTCGGGCGATGCGGTCCTGGTGGACGTGACGGACACGGGCACGGGCATCCCGGCTGAGGACCTCGTCCATGTCTTCGACCGCTTCTGGCGCGGTGAGAAGTCCCGCAGCCGCCGCACCGGAGGCAGCGGGCTCGGGCTGGCGATCGTACGGAAACTCGCGGAGGCGCACGGCGGCACGGCGACGGCGTCGAGCGTGCCGGGAGAGGGCTCGGTCTTCACCCTGCGCCTTCCGGCCGACCGCCCGTGGGACACCGCCGCGACCGGCTCAGGGGCGGGCCACGCAGCCGGCGCCTCAGTCGGTGCCTCAGCCGGCCCCTCGGGGGGTCCCTCAGCCGGCCCCGGGGAGCCCTGATGCGATGACCACAGCGTCCTGACAGCTTCTTCATAACTTCGCGCCAGCCTGTCGGTACGCCTCGCGCCACGGTGCCCTCCCGCACCGCGGCGCCGTCGAGGCCGACCTGGAACGGAGCCATCTACATGCCCCTGCGTACGTCTCTGCGTACCGCCGTCCTCACCGCTGTCGCGCTCGGCGCGGTCTGCGTACCCGCCACAGCCGCGTTCGCCGACTCCTCGCCCACGCCCACGGTCGCGCCGTCGGTCGCCGGCACCTCGCCGAGCGACGAGCCCTCCGCCGCACCGACCCGGACGCCCTCCGCCGCCACCCCGACCGAGATGCCGCGTGGCGGCGTGGCCGCGGGCGACAGCCCGACGCCGGTCCCGCCGACGGCCACCCCGTCGGCCGCGCCGTCCAAGGCCCCGATGGTCGCGCCCCGGGGCGGTGTCGCGGCCGGTGAGGAGCCGGCCGGTACGTCGACCGACAACACCGCCGCCGTCACGGGTTCCGTCGTGGCCGCACTGCTGGTCGCCGGCGCCGGAACGGTCGTTGTGCGCCGTCGCCACACCGGTCGCCGCAACGGCTGACCTGCCCCGCAGCCGAACAGCCCGCAGTGGCGCCGTCCTTCACCGGGCGGCGCCTCTGTTGTCGCCCGAACGTCTCAGGAGCCCGTTCTCATGTCCCGTACGACCTCGTCCGTTTGGCGCATTCGCACTGCGCTGCCGGTGTACGCCTGCCTCGCACTGACCGCGCTTCCCGCACTGACGGGCTGCTCCGGCGCATCGCCGTCGAAGTCTCCGGCCGCCGTGGCGCAGGCGCCCACCACGGTCGGCACCCCTGACACCGAAGCCAAGGACACGCCCCCGGCGAAGGCCGCCGCCCAGGCACCGGTCCACGTCTCCATCCCCTCCCTCGGGGTGGACAGCGACATCATGCGCCTCGGTCTCAACACCGACGGCACGGTCGAAGTGCCGCCCGCCGAGAAGGGCATGACGGTCGGCTGGTACACCGGCGGCGCCGTACCCGGCGAACCGGGGCCGGCCGTACTGATCGGCCACAACGACACCCGCCTCGGCCGCGCCGTCTTCCACGACCTGAAGAAGATCACCAAGGGTGCGGACATCACCGTCCGCGACGAACGCGGCACCGAGGTCCACTTCAAGGTCACGGGACGGGAGACGGCGAGCAAGACCGCCTTCCCGACCGCTCGGGTCTACGGAAAAACCAAGGACCGCGCCCTGCGACTGATCACCTGTGACGGCGCGTTCGACGCCCAGGGGCACCCGGTGGACAACCTGATCGTGTACGCGATGAGGAAGTGAAGGACGCCGGGGCGGCTGCGTCCGCAGGGTCCGCGCACCGCGTGTACGGCGTGGGCCGCCCCGCTGCGCTTCCCGCGTGACAGCCGAGATTCCGGGCAAGCCGGGCCGGTGCCGTACGGACATACGAATGAGGTTCCCACCTGGCGCAGGCGTCCCTCCGCTCCTCCCCGTTCCCCGTGGTGGCAGAGCGTGACCGCCCTGGGAACCGCACCGCCCCGCCGTTCCGTCTCACAGACGTTGGTCACGTTGCATCGGGGGATAGCATGCTGCGCATCCACTTCACCACCGAAGATCTGGGCCGTGTCCGACTGGCACAGCAGCCGGACGACCTGTGGGAAACGATTCTGAGCCTGCATCAATTGGTGGAGGCAGCACCGTTCTTCGCGCCGTGGAGCCGTCAGGCCCGTGGCGCCCTCGCCGCCGCGGGCGTCGTTCCCGACGCCAGGATGCTGGCCACCCTTGCCCCACCCAGCTCCTACTTCCCGGACTTCCTCACCCCGCCTGTCGACCTCGGACGCTCCACCGATCTGGGCACAGGTATCGACAGGGTGCTGTCCACAAGCAAGCGCCGACTGCGCACCGACACCAACCGCCTGGCCTCTGATCTGCCCAGCCCGCCCTCATGGCTCGACGACATCGCCTCAGGTCGGCCCAGCGCCCTGCGCCGCCTGGGCACTGGGCTGCGTCGCTACCACGCCTGCGCGGTGGC
This sequence comes from Streptomyces sp. NPDC050422, assembly GCF_044458665.1. NCBI lineage: Bacteria > Bacillati > Actinomycetota > Actinomycetes > Kitasatosporales > Streptomycetaceae > Streptomyces > Streptomyces sp. NPDC050422. The sequence goes on along the minus strand of NZ_JBITIE010000013.1, from coordinate 2,706 downwards.
CCCGCACGCCGCCGCTTCCGCCACATGCGTCGGCCACGACTGGGCGAGACTGACACGACGCGCACTGGAGCACGGTGCCGAATCCGTACTCACCACTCTGGGTCCCACCTTCCGCTGGAACCCACCGGTCCTGGAGACCGACTATCCAGTGGAGCAAGACCTGCACCTGGACGGCCGCGGCCTCATGCTGGTTCCCAGCTTCTTCGGGATCCACCGCCCGGTCACGCTGGCAGACGGGGAATTGCCACCCGTCCTGATCTCCCCGGTCACTCGTGGACCGCTGTGGATCCCGCAGACCGCACCCGGCCCGTGTGACGGGATGGCCCTGGACGAACTGCTCGGTCCCAGCCGCGCGACGGTGCTGCGGTGCCTCGACGTGGGCCAGAGCACCACCACGCTCGCGGCACGCAGCAGCATCTCCCTCTCCATGGCCAGCCGCCACGCCGCCGCACTGCGCCGGGCGGGCCTGGTGGCCACCGAGCGGATGGGCAGCTCCGTACTGCACACCCGGACCGCACTGGGTACGGCCCTGGTGCACGGGGGCTGAGCATCAACCCGCCATCACCGCAGAGGTTTTGCGCAAGGACGCAAAGGCTTTGTCACGGTCAGGGCCTGGCCTAGCGTCGTATCCGAGCGGCTCCACCGGGGCGAAGCCACACCCCACGGGAACCGCGACCACATCAAACGGGGGAACTGCAATGCGTCTGACCAAGGCCACATTCTCCGCAGCCGTACTCGCTGCGGGACTCGCGTTCACTGTCCTGCCCGCAACGGCCCAGGCGGCGTCCGCGACTCCGCAGGGCGGTTGCTGGGGCTCCAGCTGCACAGGAAAGGATCCCGACGCGTACTGCTCCGGAGACGCCTACACCGTCTCCAGCGCCAAGATCGGCAAGAGCGCCGGAGTCATCGAGCTCCGCTACTCGCCCTCATGTGAGGCAGCCTGGGCCCGCGTCACCGGGAAGAGGGACATCTACAACGCCGGCGCCCCCTGGGCGAAGGTCATCCGCAATGACGGCCGTACGTACTCCTGCGAGTACAGCCACACCAACGGCAACCAGACGAGCTGCTATACCAAGATGGTCAACGACCACAACTTCACTTCGTACGCCAAGGGTTGGTTCGACACCGGGGTCATGGCGTACACAGCACGGACTTCGGCCTACTGACCTCGGCCGGAACGCAGGTCGTACGGCCCACGTTCGGCATGGTTTCGGGGCGCTGAAGACGCACCCGCCAACGCCTGACTCTGCCCCTGGACGCCGAACTCAAGCGCCCGGGGGCCCCTGGCTGCCCGCCGGCTCACGTCGGACGCGTACGCCGGCAGTTCCGCCTCAGCGCCGCTGTCGACGTGCCACACGGCGACGGCCGGGGCCCCGATGTCGCTCAGAGCCCCGGGACCTTGGTCCGGGGGCCGGCATCGCAGCTGGAGTTCCGCTGCGTCGCGGTCATCGGCGTGAGCGAGGGCGCCCTGCCCTACCCCCGGGCCGTGACACCGGTCGAGGTGGATCGTTTCCAGCACGCCTCGGACCTGATGGCGGAACGCTGTCTGCTGTTCGTCGCCTGCACACGGGCTCGTGACGGGCTGCACGTGTCGTGGTCCGGTGCGCCGAGCAAGTGCCTGGTCGAGGCCGGGGTGGGGGTGAGGCGGGACTCGTAGGGCGTCGGCGCACGAGTTCTGGCGCCTCTACTTCGAAGTCGGGCGTCAGGCGGCTACAGAAGCGACGAGGATTGTCCGGGACGCGCTGCCCCTCCCTGGAGGGAGGCTCTGGCCGCCAGCGCCTCCCTCCAGCCGGTGCTTGTACAACTTCGCAAAGACCTGAACGGAACGGAAGCGCCGACCCGCTTCGAAATCGCGGCGTTCCGCCGGTGTCCATGCTTGCGCGCTGTGGAGGTCCTTGCGCTGCCCAACTGTCGCGCACTCCGCACAGCCTTGCCGGAAGCATGCGTTCCACTCGGCCGAAAACAGCGCCCTGGGTAGCACTATTCACTGCCGGGCAGGTTCTCGAGCCTGTCGGGCCTGCTGGACTTCGAACGGCTGATACGCCCTCTCAAGGGACCAGCGTGACCGTGCCCGATGTCATGGCTGGGCAACAACGGCAATGTGACCGATTGCTGATTGCAGAAGCGACGCACGAGTTGATAGACATGCATTCGATCAAGAGTGCGCACGATCGAGTGAGTGGGGGGCGTCAGTGACGGCGTGGGACATCAAACCGCAGGGTGTGCAGGGCGGGCTGAAGGTGGTCGGCACGCATGCCGGTGATCTGGAGAAGGCGCTGACCGCGATGGTCACCGCGATGTCGGAGGCGGCGACCCATGCGGGTACGGCGGTTCCGGGCACGGCGGCGTCACTGCCGGTGGCCGGGCCGGTGGCGGTGGGGGCGGAACCGTTGTCGCACCCCACGCTGGGGCCCGTCGCGGCGGCGCTGGGCGAGTACATGACGGCGCGGAAGCCGCAGCTGAAGTCGATGGCGGAGCGTATCCAGGCCGCCGTGCTCGGGGCGGCGACGGCGACGAACGAGTACGTGGAGGGCGACCTGGACGCGGCGAAGCAGGCCCAGGACGCCGCCAAGTCCGTCCGCCTGGACCTGCTGAAGGACATGGGGGCCGGCAAGTGAGCAAGAACGAGGCGGTCACCCCGTCCGGCATCCCGGTCTTCACCGGCAACCTGGCCCTGCTGGACAGCAGCGTGACCTCGCTGACGAA